>JACMJB010000351.1 GCA_014380815.1 Armatimonadota bacterium | reverse complement strand
GCTGGGCTTCGCGCCGCTGCTGGCGGGCCGCGCGGGCCTGCTTCCTGCCCAGAACGCCCCCAAGAAAGCCGCGAAAGGAACCACTCTCCCGTGATTCACCCTGCTCCCGCCCCTGACATCGCCGACACTGCCGACACTACCGATGCCGCGCACCCGATGACCTCCGAGCGCAAAGGGCTGCCCGGCACGATGCCCCGTCCGATCAAGGTCACCCTGATCGGCGCGGGGTCGGTCTTCACGCCCACGCTGGTCGGGGACCTGCTCCAGATCCCCGGCGAGGGGGGCGGCACGTTCGCGCTGGTGGATGTGGACCACGACCGGCTGGCGACCATGCACCGGCTGATCGAGCGGCAGCTGGAGACGATGCACAAAACGTCCCGCTGGACCGTGGAATCGTCGCCGGACCGGGCGGACGTGCTGGGCGGCAGCGACTATGTCGTGATCTGCATCGAGGTCAACGGCCCGCGCGCCATCGCCTTCGAGAACGACATCCCGCTCAAGTACGGCGTGGACCAGTGCATCGGCGACACCATCGGGCCGGGCGGGCTGTTCAAGGCCCTGCGGACCGTGCCCTCGTTTCTGGCCATCCTGCGCGACATCGAGCGGCTTTGCCCGCGCGCGCTGGTGATGAACTATACCAACCCGATGAGCGTGCTCTGCCTCGCGGCGGCCCGGGCTTCGTCGGTGCCCGTGGTCGGGCTGTGCCACTCGGTCCAGGGCACCAGCCGCCTGCTCGCCGCCCGGGCGGGGGTGCCCTACGACGAACTGGGCTGGGAGTGCGCGGGGATCAACCATCTGGCCTGGTTCACGCGCCTGGAGCACGAGCACCGCGACCTCTACCCGCGCCTGATGGCGCAGGCCGAGCGCGACCTGGCCGGGGACCCCGCCGACCCGAAGGATGCCGGGGACCTGATCCGCAAGGACATGATGCTGCATTTCGGGGCCTTTATCACCGAGTCTTCCGGGCACCTTTCGGAGTACCTGCCCTACTACCGCAAGCGGGCCGACCTGCGCGCGCGCTACTGCGGCAGCGACTACGACGGCGGCTCGCGCTTCTACGCCGACACCTGGCCCGCCCGGCGGCTGGCCGCCAACGAGACCCGCGAGGCCATGGTGCGCGGCGACCGGCCCACGGACCGCCCGCGCACCTACGAGTACGCCTCGTGGATCGTCGAGGCGCGGGAGAAAGACACGCCGCTGCGGATTCACGGCAATGTGCCCAACCACGCCGGGGACGGCGCGGGGACCCTGATCACCAACCTGCCCGCCGATAGCTGCGTGGAGGTGGCCTGCCTCGTGGACGGCAACGGGGTGCGACCGATCCGGTTCGGGCGCCTGCCCGCGCAGATGGCCGCGCTCTGCGACAGCAACCTGCGCGTCTTCGACCTCGCGGCGACCGCGGCCCTGGAGCACCGCAAAGAGGCCGCCCTCCACGCCCTGCTGCTCGACCCGCTCACCGCCGCCGTCTGCAGTCCCGCCGAGATCAAGGCCATGGTGCTCGAACTGTTCGCCGCCGAAGAAGCCCTCCTCCCCGGCTACAAATAGGCCCAAACCCCCCGAAGCTGTCACCGGGGGCAATCTGATCCCTGCTTCCCCTTTTGTCAGAGCTTGCCGTACCATGCCTCCGGAAATCGGAACGTCTGCATCTGTCTTATTTGTTCCTCTACAGAAGGATGATGGCTCAGCCATTCAACGACTTCGTTGACGACCAGTCGGGAAACCATCGTTCTGAGTTCAGGATTGCCGATCCGGGCCTTGAGGCAGCCTTCCCAAGTCGCTTCAGGATATTGAATCGAGGCAACAGCAACTACTCCATGGTCGAAACCTTCTGGTAGATTAAGTTGTCGTTTCAGGCGTTTCAGTGCCTGACTGAAGCCCTGCTCGTGAGTACCACCTTCAACAGCGCGGCCGTTGTTAATGAAGCACCAGAGATGGTTTGCTTTCCAGCTGTGATATGCCATGACCACCTGCAGGCTAAGGGTGCCTTCACTGGCAGCGATGTGAACAGGCTCGTGCATCAATTGATAAGGAGCTGAGATGGCGGTAAAGAGTTCGGCCATGCCATTTACCGTAAAAAACTCCTGTCTGTCACCTCCCACCGAAAGCGCAAAACGAACGCCTTCATGAAGAAAGCTGAGCCGACGGAAGTAGCTTGCAAAAACGGCTTGAGATACCTCTGTTACGGTGAAGATGGAAGTATCGGGTTTGAAACGAAGCGTTGTACCCTGGATACCATCGTGTGCCTCCATCGATCTGTGGGAGGCAAGAACGCCTTTTACGAATTGCCACTCCTCCAAATGCGAGCCTGTCTGGACAGAAACAGACAGTTCCTCGGACAGGGCAGTTAGCACTGTGGCCTCAAAATTGTGCCCCATGCCAACCTGCCGAATCTGCTGGAACGGCGCAATTCGCCCATCCTCGGTTCGCTCAATCCTGATTATGACATCCGACTGAATTTCGAAACCATCCTTGACCGTAGCATCGATCCGTTTCGCGCCGTGGGCCAGGAACAATGCAACCGGACAGACAAGATAGTTGATAAAACCGAACAAAGCCGTCGATCCGACGTACATGGCGGGACGCTTTCGGATCGCATCCAGAGGTTCCTCAAATTCGTTCGTTGCCATCTCTGCTCATCCTCATCCCGTAAACGTCATGTGTCGGAGAAAGTCCATTCTCCGAGCGTGCATCCCGGAAGCGCAAGGGAAACAGGGCGGGTGTTCCGGGATCTGCCCTCCCTCGTGTATAGGTCCGTCGTATAGAGTCGTTGCAGGACAGCGTGATTGTGGGAATGATCCGGTGGGCAGGCATCAGCTCGAACGCAGGGAGAACCTGCCGGAGCAGCCGAGGCTAGGGCCTGAGACCAAGTTGACTGAATTGACCAAGAAGGAAGAGGGAGTGGAATCCTATGCGACGATTTTCCTGGATGGTGTTCGGCGTGCTCGCTTTTATGGGGTTGCTGGCGCAGGCGCCACGAGATGTACGCGCCGCCCAAACCTGGCCTGAGGTGATTGCTCTGCCGAACGGGTGGCTGCCGGAAGGGGTGGTCACCGGACGTGGCCCCGTGATTTACTCGGGGTCGCGCGCGAACGGGGCGATCTATGCCGCCGACCTGCGCACCGGTCAGGGAACGATCCTTGTCCCGGGACAAGCCGGGCGGGTGGCGGTCGGACTGAGCTTCGACCAGCGCACCAACTATATCTTTGCCGCCGGTGGCGCCACCGGTAAGTTGAACGTGTACGATGCAGGTACCGGCGCCCTGGTGCAGGAGTACACTCTGACGGCGCCCGGCGCCACTACCTTCCTCAATGACGTGATCGTGACGCGCGATGCGGCCTACGTGACCGACTCCCGCCAGCCCGTCTACTACCGCCTTCCGCTCGGACCCGGGGGCCGCCTTCCCGCTCCGGCGGCGGTCGAGGCGATTCCTCTGAGCGGTGACTGGCAGCAGCTGCCCGGCAACAGCGCCAACGGCATCGAGGTGACGCCGAACGGCAAGACGCTGATCGTCGTCAACTCGGCGGAGGGCGCCTTGTATCGTGTCGATGCGCGGACCGGCGAGGCGACACGAATTGATCTGGGAGGCGCGTCGGTGATCAATGGTGATGGCCTGCTCCTGCAGGGGCGCACCCTTTATGTGGTGCAGAATCGGCTCAACCAGATAGCGGTTATCGAACTGGCGCCGAACCTGCTCAGCGGCGATGTTGTGGAGTTGATCACCAGCCCGCTTTTCGACGTGCCCAGCACCATTGCGTCCTTTGGCAACGCGCTCTATGCCGTGAACGCGCGCTTCACGACTCCAGCCACCCCGACCACACCGTACAACATCGTGCGCGTCGTTCCCTAGCGGCAAGCCGATAGCACCAGGGCACGACGCGGCAGCCCCTCGGTACTTAGGAAGAGCGCGACTTCCTGCTTCTTCCGGGACTGACGTGAGGCCCCACGTCAGTATGGCAACCGGTGCGATTGCAGCGCCGGTTGCCATACTGATGCCGCGACCGTGAGCGAAACCCTGAGGTCGTATAGGGGGTCCGCTCACAAAACGGAAAATATCGTACGCTAAGGATTCAGGAATAGGCGCAAGGGTCTGAACTTGCCGTGCTTGCCGAACTTGCCGTGCTTGACCTATTTGTTCGTCCCCTTGCTCTGTCGCCCGGCGGATAAGTCTTTGCAGCTTATCTACCGGAACGGATACGAGCAAAGAACGGAACATCAGGGGGGAAAGCAAGCATATTCTGGATCGCAGCAACCGATTCGTCTGTTGTCTGTGCATTTGTATCCACGGCGACATCGTAGGGAGCATGAGTATGAACGCTATCGTAGTGTTCGCGAGCATAGCCGGAACGGCGATCACCTCGGGCAGTCTCGCGTCGCTCCAATTCATCGAGAGGACAGTAAACGCCAACACAGTAGGCATCCATACCATCTAGAGAAGCAGCTAGTTGCTGTAACCAGGTCGTCTCCAGCCAACCGCCCACAGCCATGACGTTGCTTCCCGTTCGAGCAATGGTCGCCAGACACTGAAAGTAGCCAGCAAGCCATCGTTCCAAACGTACTTCCCGATTCCAAGAAGGATGCGCCCGCTCCTCCCGTGTCGGTTCCCACCAACCGGTTCTCTCACCGGTTGGCTGCATCCGCGTGATGTCATCTGCCTCTAATGCCCACCAATATTCCTCCAAGCTGCGCTGGAGTGCTATCGCCAGTGTGCTCTTTCCGACACTGGACGGTCCCTGTAGCATCAGTATCTTTCCTGAACTCATGAGGCTATCTTAAAACTAATTTTTAACTTAGATAAGAGTTGTTGATAATCGCCAGAAGCGGTAGTGAATTTTTGGCTTTGCTTTACATCGCATGGGCACACGTCGAAGTTTGGTTAGCCAGCAGAAGAGGGACATAACCTCCGTCGTCGGCTCTTTTGTCTTTCAGTTTATAGGGTCGAACGCCGTATTTGCCCCGTTTTCATAGACCCAAGAAACCCCTTCGTTATGCAGCAGGAGAGCCTGTGGCGAGTACAGCATCCCTTTGTAGGTGCTCTCGCCCCCATATTTCACATTACGGCCTACAATGCCTTTTTGCAGATGGAACTCGCTCTTTTTTAGGTGCGACCTCATGCGGGAAGCAAGACGGTTAGCGTGTCCGTCCGTAGCCGCAATGGCCGTTAGCGTCAGTGTTCTTGAGGAGTCCTGTTCCGTAAGAAAGCCTGCCATGACTTGTACCCATCCTTCGTCTCTGGGGCGAGAATCTTCATGGCACTGCGTGCCGTGAGGAAACAGGTAAAAAAGGCGGCCCCCTGTCTGAAGACGCCACGGCGATGGCTGCACTTTCGGGTCATACACCTCATACGAGTTACCAACCTGCAGAGCAGCGGATAGATCGTACTGCAGCGAGAACCGACTCAGAATCAAGTCGAGTTCCTCTTCCAAGACAAAGAGATGAAACGTGGACATGAGTCCAGAACCCCGCTTAAAGTTGAGATTTTGCCCTTCATTCTGCTAACGTTGCACACCGACGAAGGTATCCTCGCTTAGTAGTTTTTCATTCCGTCATCAAATGTCTCGATACGAGCCTCCATCATTTCGTAGAAGGATCGATACCGGAATGCTCCAAGGGCTTGTATGGAACGCGCCCACGCTTCCCATTCTCCATCAGGGGTAACTACCATCGGATTCAGTAAGTAGACCTCATCCTCATAGGGGACAGCAAGATCGCTTACTTGCAACGCCGCGGCTTCGTATTCGATACGAATGTCTTCCACATTCTGCCTGTTCCCATAGACGAAGTACATCTCGTCCGGGATCGGCGGGTACGTGTCTACGCCTGCGGACAAATCTTCGGCCAGCCAATCAGGATTGAGTACGCGAAACCAATCTACGCGTGAGCATTCATACAGTACTTCCACGGGAAACCCGAGCGCCTCACAACCATCCGTAACTTGAAGAAAGGTTCGGTAGGAAGGCGGCAAAGGCAAACCTAACCGCTGTTCCAGTGCCTTAATATCGGAATCACTTGCGCCTTTACGTCGCACGATGCGCGGTGGATTACGCTCCCGACGGTCAGAAGAATCTATTCCCCAAAAATAATCAAGATAAGGTCCGGCCCCATTTAGTATTACTTCCCATCTGTCTAGTAATAGCTGCCAATCGTTCACTGTGAACATTGTTCCTCCTCGCTCCAAGCATCCGATTCAAAAGGCCAATACGACCGTTTCACCATTCCCAACTTCCGGAGGTATCGGTCGCAGCATGCGCACAGCGGCGCATTGATTCAACCACGTCTGACCCATGACCCGTTGGAGCGCAGGGTTTTTCCGATCCGCCTTGTATAAAGCTTCCGCTTGGTAAACCTGGTTCCATTCGCCCGGCATCCGATCCGACACGATTTGAAGCAATTCGCGCCTGTCGGGCGCGACCGAACAAAGGAATCAAAAGAGGAAATTCAGACCACTGAGGCCCTTTCCTAAAGCTTAACGCGATATTTTCCGTTTCGTGAGCGGACCCCAGTATAGGCCAATTTTGTACAAAAGGGGACGATTCGTTGTGATATTCAACGATACACGGCAAAAACCCAACGGTTTTTTATAGGTCCGTCGCGGTTTCGCCGGAAACCGGAGGCCAGGCGGGCAAAAAGCGTCAAAAACGCGGGTGCGGGCATCTGAATCAGGATACGGGCATTTAAATCAGGGTATAGGCATAGCAAGTGTGAAGATGTACCGTTTATAGAGACCGAAAAACGACGAAATCGAGAGGAGCGAGAAACGCGCCATGATGTCCCCGATTTCCCCCTTCCCTGACCGGGACCGCCTGACGCTTCGGCAGGCCATGGGGTCCCCGCGCGCCGAACGGCGGATGCTTCACGGGCGGCGCGGCGTCGGCAAGAGCGCTCTGCGGTGCTCCCGTGCTCTCCCGGGTGGCCTGCCCGCCTCCCTAAAGCCGTTCGAGCCGCTTGACCCGTTCGAGCCGCTCCCCAGGAACGCGCTTGCCACCACGCGGCGTCCCCACCCCTCTCTGTCCGAGGAGCCTGCGGCGGGGCGTGATCTACGGGCTGCTGCTCCGGGCACGGCAGCACGGGAGAGCAGCGATGCATGATGCTCGAATATCGGAAATCGATTACCAATTATCGTCCCTGCAGCATCGCGTGTCGCTGGTCAATGACTGGCTTCGATCCTCACTTGGCTACCTGCGGGAAGTGGACGACGGGATCTTGAAGATTGACGAGCTGCTGGCGATTGCAAACAGCCGCCTGTTAACACTGGAAAAGCGATTCTCGCTCCTCGACACCAGCCGACTCTCCGTGATCGAAAATCCATTATCCATACCGGATATTCTGTCAGACCTGGAGATGCGGCTGTCCGCCATCGAGGGCCTGATGGAGATTATTGATTATCGCCTGGATAAAGCCAGACAGTTACTGGATGATTCCGCATCCTCATGACGGTCCGCCGATCCGACGGTCCGCCGGTCCGACGGGTAGATCTGGACTGACCGAGTGACAGGTCCATCAGGGGCTAACGTGGCCGGTTGCGGCAAGCGTCCTCTGGGGTCTGACGATCTTCGGAACGAAAACGTACCCTTTCTCTGAGCGACACCTAATCCATTACAAGGATGATTTTTCCCATCGCTTTAGAGGATTCCAACAGATCGTGGGCACGCGACGCTTCTTTCAAGGGAAATCTCGCAGCGATGAGGGGAGTGATCTCTCGGCTCTGGAGCAGGCGAAGCATCTCGCTAACGTCCTCCTTCAAGCGGGCCGAGGTCGTGTCCTTACCCGCACTGATCGCGCCAAAGACGAACCGTTTGGAATCCGGAGTGAGTTTCAGCAGGGCAAAGAGGGCGAGGGTCTGCAATATGCTGAGCACGGGGTGTTTTTTTTGCTGAACGTCTGCGGTGATCCCGTAAGCCACCAGTACTCCCCCTTTTTGGACAACGGCATTTGAGCGAAGCAGAT
>JACMJB010000350.1 GCA_014380815.1 Armatimonadota bacterium | reverse complement strand
GAGGTTGTGCCGGTTGTGCCTGTTGTTTTTGGGTCGAGGGGTTTTTCCTGTCCGTTGACTTCTCGCAGGGCGGTGATGGGGGCGGCGAAGGTGAGCCGGACGTTTTTGGCGGGCTTGCCGTCCAGCTCGAACAAACGGACGATCACCTCACTGCTTTCCTCAGCCAGCTTCAATGCCGCTACGCGCACCTGATCGCCGCCGCTGACGCTGAGCAGCGAGAACGAGCGGCCCAGCGTCCCGGCGTGGGCGGGTGTCTGAAAGGCCTGGAGCGGCTGGTTCAGCCTTGCCGCCTCGCTCTGGGTTTTGGCTTCCCGCCAGCCGCCCGCGTGCCCCTGCAGCGCGTAAACCATCTCGTGGCGGCCCCAGTCCTGCGAGGATTGGTGCTGATAGGAGCCGCGCACTCCCGGGGTATAGAGCAGGGTCAGGCGCAGCGTGCTGTCGTCGGGCTTATCCGAACCGTACTTGGAATCCTCCAGAACGGACACCCCGTAATCGCCACTGGTGTCAGTCAGGTCGAACCACTGCTGGGAGGCAACCTCATACTTTTTGGGGTCGTTGTTGCCCCGCTCGACGGTGCCGATCCCCCAGTTATAGGTGGCCTTGGGGTTCGAGACCGTAAGCGGAAAGACCGCCTTCAGGGCCGACTCACCGGTCTTCCAGTCAATGTTGTCGGCAAATTCGACGCGCTCACCTCCCGCCGACAGCCGGATCGTCTGGATGAACCGGGAGCCTTGCGCGGTCCGCTCGACGCGCAGGGCGACCCGTGCGGGTCCGTTCTCGACGATGGAGATGCGGGCGGGACCGTCCACGTAGGCGCGGGGCGGCTTCTGCTGATCCTCCCAGTCCATGTTCCAGGCCGGGAAGTCCCGTGGTCGTTCGTACTGGAAGGCGAGCCGGGCCGGAGCCGCCAGCATCTCCTTCTTTGCCGCCTTGTCGTAGACACTGGCGACATTGCCCTCCACGTTCAGGCGGACGCGGTACCGAGCGTTCTCAACCGTGGTTTTCGTCACGGTGAGGCCGCTCGTGGCCGCGGGGACAGCGGCGTCGGCGGGCTGCACATCGAAGGTAGCAAAGCCGACCGAAGGCACCCGGGCGACAAACAGGATCTTTACCCCACCGTTCTCGATGCCCGCGATCTGGGCGGGAACCGGCTTACCGTCGGGGCCGACCACGCGGACCGCCTTCGGGACGCCGCCGGGAAAGGTCACCGTGGCTTCCACCACATCGGCACGCGCAAAGGAGAGCGGGTTATACACGACCAGCGGAATCCCTTTAGCGCGTGTGTCCAGCGCGCGCGCCACCCCACCGACCCCGTGCGTCACCACATCCGAAAACCGATTCATGCCCAGAATCTGGTCGTTCCAGGCGAACTCGTAGCCCTCTGGCAGACAGGTGCCCGCCATGATGTCGTGGAACTGTCCGGGCAGGAAGCGCAGCCAGCCCTCGGTGATCTCGGCCATGGGGTAGGGCTGTGCGCCTAGCAGCGAGGCCGCGACAGAGACCTGCTCGGCGCTGCCCCCCAAAAATTCGTTGCGCCGGTTCCACCGCTTCATCATGGCCTGGGAGGTGAGCGAACCCGCCGAGTGCCAGGTCAGCTCCATGTCCCCCTGGTAGGTCGGAAGGGCGGCTTTCTGGGCCGGACTCAGGAGGGAGAACAGATCGCTCGACCGGGCTGCGATCACCTTGACCGGCCCGGTGCCCTTCACACTTTTGACCACCCAGTCCGCCGACTCCGCGCCCGCCGAACCACCCCGGTCTCCCTCGCCGTAATAGATATAGTCCGTGTAGACGCCGGACTTCTTCCCGTTCGCCTCCAGGCGGTCAAACCATCTTCGGCTCTGACTGAGATCTTCGCGTATCTTCTTGTCGTAGGCCCCGCCATTCAAAGCGGCGACCACGGACTGCCCGTCCGGTCCGATCCAGCGACCGATATTGAACGGAATCCCGACCGCTGACCCCCAGGTAAGCTTCTGGGTCGAGAAGCCGGTGATCCCCGCATGAGCCATGATGGACGGCAGCGAGGCGGGGAAGCCGAAGCAGTCAGGGAGCATGTACTCGTTGCTCTCTTTGCCGAACTCGCGCCGGAAGAACTGATTGCCGTACAGCATCTGGCGGATCAGCGACTCGGGCGAGGGGCTGTTCACATCGCCCTCCTCCACGGATGACCCACCGGGGAACCACTTTCCCTGGGCGACATACTGCTTGAGCCGGGCGTAGTCTTCGGGGTAATACTCCTTCATAAACTTATAGCGGTTGGAACCGGTCCAGTTGAAGATGTATTCCGGGTGTTTCGCAAAGATCGGATAGTTCTCGCGCAGCGTGTTCGGAATGAACTCGTTGATGACCTGGGGGTAGTTCCATACCCATTCCGTGTCGAGGTGCGAGTAGCCGATCATGTACAGCACATGCTCTTTGGACAGGTCCACCGGCGCGGGAGTGGGGATGGTGGAAGCAGGGGCCGCCGCCACCGCCGATTTTGCCGGAGGCACCTGGGCCTTTGCCGCCCCGCCCAGCCCCGTGAAGGCGGCGATTCCGACTGTGGCGGCAAGCGCAAGTGTCACCGGCCCACGGCGAGATCCAGTGATCGCATCCACGGATGCCGGTTGCAGCGATTCATATCTCTGATAGCTCATGCAAAAATCCTTATCTGACCGTATCTGACCTTCATTTTAACGTCATTTATCGTAGAGGGGTGCGGCGGGCGTGGTATCGGCGTTCGGGTTCTGGGCAAGGGTGGCGGCGAGAATGCGGACGCGCTCGTTGCGAGGCAGGGTGAGCGTGGTCACCCCGTCGGGCACGTCGAGGGCATAGCGATACAGATAACAGAACCGGTAGGCGTCGTTGGTGCCGTCGGCAAGCCGCCAGTGATCTGAACACCATGCCACCGGGTCGCGCTTGATGAAGCCGGGCGTGATCCCCGCCAGTGCATTGG
>JACMJB010000349.1 GCA_014380815.1 Armatimonadota bacterium | reverse complement strand
GTCCCCTCCACGACTCGAACCCCGCCCCCGGCCCTGCCGCGAACCGTCACTGTGTCTCCCGCCACGGTCAGCAGCGACCCCAATGCATCGGATTTTCGCGTGCTCGGTGTCCCGGTGGGTAGTGATCTTGGCACGGTCCAGTCCGCGTACGAGAAGCTTGCCCTGCGCTGTGATCCCCGGCGTTTCCCCGACGGCTCTCAGGAGCAGAAAGATGCCCAGCGCATTCTGGAACGGGTAAACGTGGCCTTTGAGTCGCTGAGAAAGCGCCTGGACCCCACCGAGAACCGCTTCGGCAGACTCGAGCTGGAGTAGCCGCGGCGATGACCGCGGCGTCAACCGCGCCGAGCGTGGGCGATAATGCGCCGGAGGTGATCGTCTACGGCACCGTTTGTCTGGATCAATTCCTCCGAGTGGACGCGGGCGGTTCCCCCCTTTCCGAGCCGTTTGAGATGCCCGGGGGAGAGGCCTTCAATACCGCGGTCGTGCTGGCTGGCTGGGGAGTCCGTGTCCTTCTGACCGGAACCGCGCTCGGCTCCGACAGGGAAAGCGATCGCCTGCGCGCGCTGCTGGATGATCCGGTGGTCGGTCTGTCCCGCCGCCGCGTCCCGGATCTCCCGAATGCGGTCACCCCTGTCTGCACTGTCCGAGTCTTTCCGGACGGAGAACGCATGATGCAGGGGCGCGGCTACCGGGATGCTCTCGCGCCGCCTCCGCTCCCGGACACGGATTTTGCCGCGTGCCCGGTCTTTGCTGTGGACCCGAATCTGGGGACGCCCGCGACCGAAGCCGCCCTCCGTGCCGCCTCGCGCGGCTGCCCGGTTGTCGCCATGGACTTCCAGCAGGTCCCGGAGGTGGTCCGGGCTGCGTGCCTGGTGCAGACCTCCCGCGAAGGGCTGGCCCGGTTTCCCCTTCCCCGTCTGACGAACCCTGAGCCGGAGGAGGCTGCGCGTCACCTGGCAGCGATGGGAGCCAGAATCGCCATTGTTACTGATGGTGCCCGCGGCGGTGCCGCCGCCGTGCGGGAGGGCGACCGCATCGTGGTGCAGCGGTATGCCTCGACCCCCGTTCCGAAGGTTCTGGACACCACCGGCGCGGGAGATGTCTTCCGGGCCGGTCTGTGCTGGGGGCTTCTCCCGGAGCGTGGTGGCTGTCCACTGCCGCGTCTCCTCCGCATCGCCAGTGCCGCCGCCGCGCTTCACTGTCAGACCCTTGGGGGCGGCTCCCGCCCACCACTGGAAGCCGTGCTCCGTCTGGCCGAAACTCCCGCCTGATTCTTTGCCGCGTTGTGTCAGAATAAGATCTGCGCGCCGTTTCCTCTGTTGAGAACGAGCAGAAGTGAGCAGAACCGCCAAAATGACCCCCGCAGCAGCACTCGTCAGTCCGTCAAAAGAGCATCCTGCACCGTATCGCGTGTCCGAAATGTCACCGGTAAGCAAGAGTGCGCTGTCTACCCCTGCCTCAGCGGTCGTCCATCTGCTGCGGGCTGCGCTGCGGCAGGAGTCCGCAGGCAAGACCGCCGCCGCTGCGCGGGCGATTGACGCGCTGATCGCCCGGCTCCAGGGTCCACTGCTCCAGTACTGCGATGGCCTGGCGCGGCAGTCAGCAGGAAGCAGGACCGCTCTTGCCACGGACCGGCGCGTGGATGGGGAGGATCTGGCGCAGGAGGCCTGGACCAAGGCGCTGCGTTATATCGCTGGGAGCGGCGGGGATCGCATCGCCGATGACGATCACCTGCAGCGTCTCCTGCGCTGCGCGGCGAAGACGCTCTTTCTGGACCGCGTGAGCAGGGGCGCCGCGCCGCGGGCCATTGTGGAGCTGGATGCGCCCGCGAATCAGGGCGCATATGGAGAGTCCGGGGAGCGCTCGCTCATCGAGACCCTTGCCGCGCCGCTAGTCACCGGTCCCGTTGGTGGTGCCGCGTCGCCCGCAGGCTTATTCTTCCAGGACGAACGGTATGCCCCGCTGATCGAGCAGTTGTTCACCGACGAAGCGGGCTTCCACCGTGCGTACCGGCGCAAGCATCAGCGACGGCCCCGGCAGTATCAGGCGTTCGTGCTCTACCAGTTCGGCTTGTTTTTCCGGGACGAGGCCGCGACCCCGTCTGGCGGGGCAGGCGAAGGCGCAGTGGAGATGGGTCACCTGATCGAGCGATACGCCGCGCTGCTAGGGATTCCCAAAGACACATGGCAGGCGGTCTCCGAGGCGGCTCTTGCGTCGGCGGCCCTCGGCCCGGCACCCACGGACACCGTGTCCGATGCCACCCTGGACGAGCCGCTGCTCGCCGTCGTGAACGAACGCTGCGGAACCAATATCCGGGCGGCAAACATGCTCGCGGTGCTGCGCTATGAGATGAACCAGTTTGTGGAGGGGAGAAAAGAGGGCACACACGGCACATGAAACACCAAATATCTCAAAGCGGCGTATCGTCCGTGTCAGTCGGTGGAAGCACATCCGGACGGCAAAAAGATCGGTCCGTAGGAAATCGAGGAACACGAGGAGTGAAGGGCAACAGTAAGAACCACGACGGTCACCGCGCTGACCCGGTCGAAAAGGACGGCATTGGCATGATTCCCGCAACCTCTGCAGTTCCTGTATCCCCCGTCGTGGTGATAACCGATGAGCAGATCACGGCCTATCTGAATGGCATTGGCGGCCCTGACACGGAACGCCGCGTCCTCGCCGCCGCTCTGCAGTACCCGTCGGTTCGCCGCCGAATGGAGGCGCATCGCCTTCTGGATCGCCTGGTCACCGACTCGGGCGGCGCCCAGGATGCTGTCCAGACACCGGAGACCGTGGACCGTCCGTCCCGGCTGGGGGAAGCGATGCGGCGCGCTGTGGAGACCATGTGCCAGGAGTCAGCTCCCCCTGCGGAGGCAGCAAGCGCCGCCCTGGTACACCGCTCGCTGCTCGCGGAGCTGGAATCTCTCCTTCAGACGACTGGGAAGCGGACGGGAGGGGGGCTTTGGAATCTGCCCTCTCCGGAAAGCGTGCGAGAACTCTGGGAAAGTCTCGCCCAGCCGGTGACTCGTGCGCTGATCGCGGGGCGCCACGCACTGGCCCTGCCCTGCCTTGCACCTGCCGCCGCCGCCTCTGCGGCGAGCCTGCAGATGCGCCGGGAAACCGTGACCACCGCGGATGGCGTCCGCATCGAATTCCAGCAGCTGCCGGGGGGCGGTTCAAACCGTCTTCGCGTGGTGGTGGATGCATCCGGACTTTCGCAGGAGGTGCGTGACCTGGGTTATAATGTAGCGTTTCTGACTCTGGAAGACAACAGCGCCTCAATGACGCCGCAGTCACCGGAACTGGAAGCAGGAACACTGATGGAATCGGCGGAGGCGGTGCTTACCGACTCTCCTCCCGATCGCCACATTCTGGTGATCGTTCTGAACGCGGAAGCGCGCGGGTTCACAGACTTCACGGTTGGCAGCAGTTCGCTTGCGGTGTCGGGGGTAATGCCCGCGCCGCGCGGGGTCTGTCGTTTGACCGGGATCACGCTTTCCAGAGTCGCTATCGGCGGCGGGGCTGCGGCGGACGAGGGGCGTATCGCATCGGTCTGAGCAAGAGACCTGCTGTGGTTCCATCGAATCCTCTCTTCCTGAGGAAGAGCCGCAAGATCGGGGATAGTTGCAGCAGCATGACCGATGAAATCATCGCCCGCGTTTCGGACACCGAAGGAGCAAGCACCCAGGCCAGTCGTGCCTATGCAATCTTAACATCCCTCCTGCGCCGACTGCCGCCAATCGGCGCCTCCCGGGGGGTAGCAGGCGAGGCAACAAAGCGCGCGATCTGCCATCTCGCACTCCGGGCCGCGCTTCACCCTGCGCTCCTCCCCTATCGTGACGATCCGCTCCTGCCGCTGGAAGGGGAGTTCGTCAGCACAGACGCCCATCTGGATGCCCTCCTCAGCTATCTTGCGGCGTCTGAGGACAGTGGGGCGATCCTTGCCGGCCTTTCCGCCGCGGACCGCTGCTATCTTCCACCTTCCGATCCTGCTTCGGACCAGGATCCCCCGAACGATCTGGTCGGTGCGGTCTGGGGCAGCCTTTATCTGCCGGGGCGCGGGCGGGCGATCCCCTGCCGCATCTGGGCCGTTTACAATCCGGCCTTGCCGGACCCGGACCGCCGGTGGCGAGCGCCGCAGACGGTCCGCGATGCCAGTCCCGCTGTCACCGCGTCCGCCGCCGCCGCGTTCGCGGCGGCGCATACCCTGATCGGACACCATAGCGGCGCGCTGATCTCCGCCCCGCTGGTGCCTGCGCCTCTCTACTTTGACCTTTGCTGCCTGGAGGAGGACGACGCAGCAGCGGCGGCAGTGCAGGGAAGCGACCGCGCGCCCACACCGCCCGGCGATGCACTGCTGGCGGCGGTCGCGGGGGAGTCGCTGGCGCTTCCGCTGGCGCTGGCGTTTCTGTCCGCACTGCTCGACCTCCCGGTTCGAAGCGAGCTTGGGGCGACCGGCGCGCTGTCATCGGCGGGACCGGACACGTCCGGGCGTCTCGTTCCGGTGGAGTGGGTATTCGAGAAAGCCGGAGCGCACCTGCGCCGATTCCCCCGCGGGCGTTTCTTGTACCCAGCCGATGGAAGGGAGGAGAAGGACGGGATCGCGTGGCAGACCGTCGCTCCGGGTAGTCGGACACCGGTGGAAACGCTGGCTCAGGCAGCGCGGGAAAGCCTGCACCGACTCGCCGGTCCGCTTCCCGCAACGACTCCTCCGCCGTCCCGCTTGCCGATCTCGGACGATCTCCGCTTTCCGGAGCCGCGCCGGGAGACAAACACGGTTTCCCCGCCCGTCGGCGCGCAGATCGCCTTTCTGCGCGTGGAGGTAGAAAATGCGGTGCGCCTCTGGGAGACCCACCCCGCCCGGATGCACCACGCTGCCGCTGAATACGAAGCGCTGTTTCAAGCGGCGGTCCGTAGCACGGGCGGCTATCGCTGCGCCGCGCCGGGTGGTGGGTCCGGGATGGGCGGCGGGATGGCGGCCTTCGGCTCCGCCGGAACCGCCTGTCAGGCGGCAATCACCCTTC
>JACMJB010000348.1 GCA_014380815.1 Armatimonadota bacterium | reverse complement strand
GGTGCCGACAGCATCGTGGTTCCTGTCTCTGCCGCCGAAGCCTCAAACGCCGCGGCTGCCGCAACCCCAGACCCCGAAGCTTCGGAGGCCTCCTCGCCCATCCCATAGCGTCCTGAAAGCTGGTGCGGGCTGGTACGGCTATTCCCGCGCGCCCTGGCGGCGACAGGCGACGGAGACAGGAACCACTCGGACAGGAAGGAATTACCGGGCGACGGGCGACGCACGGCCCCGATCTCCTTGCCGCTTGCGAAACTGCCTACGGACGCCGCATCTTTGACTCCAGGCTCGCGGCCATCGCGGAGAAGATGGTCATCGGCTCGCCCAGAGGGATACAGGGGATCACCATTCGACCGGCGCGGCGAGTACCGCGGCAGGGGGGCGACAAATGTGCCCGATCCCTGACGCCGAACGGTCAGCCCCTCAGTGTGGAGTTCGCGACCCCGAACTGTTTTTCCGGATCGGTGACCGACGGCAGGCGATCCCCGACCCGGAGGTCCGCGACCATCTGTCGCAGACTGTCGGTGATCATTCGTCGCTGATGCGCGGCGGCTCGTTTCGGCAGCGAATAACGGTTTGCGTTCGAGGGTTACTGCGAAGCGTCAATCAGGTGTCTACAGGTGACTTGCAGGAGTGTGCTGACTTTGCAATACGCGCCGCGGGGTCAGCGAAGCCTGCGCGGAAAGGAAGCATTCCGGTGCCACCGTCTGCCGATTCCTGATGTACAAACGAGGGGATTGACGGGATTGACGGTCTACCGTGTCGTCAGAGTGGGGTAAGTGTCGCGGTGATGTTGGTGTGGTAGAGATCCGTCCGCCCCTCGAAGCCAGAGTCAGTGCCGACCATAAGCCAGACGCGGCCCGCGCTATCAGCGGTCACCAGGACCCCGCGCCCAGGGGATGTCGTGAGTGTCTTTAAAGTATAGATGGGATTTCCGCCCGGTATCCCGACAGTGCCGTGTACCGTGGCATTCACACCACCGGTGGATTGATCGCCTTTATCAATATTCATCCGGAGGAAGTCTGGGCTTCCTGTCTGCGGCACGGCGTTCGGCTCCATCACCATCGCCCCCGCTTTGACCACAACATCATCCCCGGGACTGCCCCCGATACCGGCGGAACCTTCCGGGGCGTCGCTGGCGAAGGTCAGCGAGAATGCTGCCCGGTAACGCGTCTCTGGAACCAGACCGCTGACCTGGCGCTTCAGAAAAGAGAAGACATCGTCGCTGCGGTTATGGCTGACGACACGGTAACCTCTCGTGCTTCTAGTAGCGCCACCGCGTACGCTTTCCGGCAAAAGCGCGTTCGGATCGGACGCCAACTCGTAGGATGGGCCGGGGTCTGCGGGAAGGTCGGCGAACCCCGCTACCCAGCCGTTGTCGCCACTGTCAAAGTTGCTGGTGTAAACCCGTGTCACCGCGCGGTTGTCGTCGCCGCCCGAGGCGCCAGAACCACCGCATCCGGCCAATGCCAGTGGGATCAGCGACAGATGCAGCGAAGCGAAGGCAACAACACCGAAGCGAAACGACGTCCTACTCATGCCGGGTTTGCTCGGGCATCTCAGGGATGACAAGGGGCCGACCCTTCGGCCCGTTGTAAAAGAAAAACTCGTCCTTGCCGTCCACCTGACCCTGTAAGAGCGCACCGTCAGTGTCGAGGCGGACACCCTTACGCGTCGCTTCCTGCTGCAGGAAAAGCCGCAACCGCTCCAGCTTGATAGCGTCGGACAGATCCCCCCTGACGGCGAATGCCACCGCCTTCATAGACACGATCAGTTTGTTTCCTTGCACGGCTATTCTCTCTCCTCCTCGTAAGTAGTGATGCTTCGAGCCGGTCAGGAAGCGGCGACATCAAAAAGGTAATAGTGAGAAGGATCAGCCGGGTCTACTGTTCCAAAACCGGTGAATAAACCCTGGCCCTTCCTCGCGAAGGATTACCAGGGTTCCTGGAGTCCCCGGTTAAACCTCACCGTTCGCTGGCAGAAACTTTGAGACCTCCGCGTGCGCCAGAACCGTCGCCGGGTCCTTCTGCAGTGCCTCGTAATAGCGACCGCCGCCTCCAGCCTCGCTCTCCGTCGGTTTCAGAAGCCGCCGCACCTGCTGTAGCACCGCCGCGGCGTCCTCTTCGGTCGGCAGCGTCTCCGATGGTTCCTTCGTGCGTTTTCCGGCTTCCAGCATTTCATCTATCTGCACTACCGTCTCCGAAAACGGTCGAAGCCAGGCAAACCACGGGTCCTGAATCAATAACTGCAGCAGTTCCCCCGGACTCACGCGCCCGGACACCTGCTCATAGGCGGCCCGCTCGGAGTCCAGCAGTGCCTTGTGAAGATGTAACAGACCGTACCGGATGCCATTCATCCGCTGACGCGTCGCCTCGGAGAGGGGGGCAGACAGGCCACTATTGACTTCGGGTTCTGACATCAGGGGTTTATTCCTTTACTTTAGAACGGCTCTTGGTCGCGGGGCGAAAAACAGAGGATGCCTCCTCGGTGGAGCGGACTGAGCTTATTCGCACAGAATACCCAGAATCTGGTCGTGGTGGCGTGTCAGAGGGCGGTCGGGTTTTCCTGCAGCCGGGACAGGATCGCGTCCACATCATAAACGCAGCCGCCCCAGGTGCCGCCGCTCGCGTTCTGCAGCGCGGCCCACAGCCGCGTGTCGTCGGGCAGGTCCGGATCCGGGGCGAGGTCCGGGCGCGGCGGGCGAGCCGCCAGAACCCGTGTCCCCTGGGCCGCGCCGAAGACGGTCTCGCCGACACCGACCAGGTTCAGGCTCCCCGCAAGCGTGGTGCGGTCCACGATGATCTCGATAAGATCGCCATCGCAAACGCGCCCAATAGGTCCGCCCGCCAGCGCTTCCGGGCCGACGTGACCGATACAGGCGCCGGTCGAGACACCGGAGAAACGAGCATCGGTGACCAGCGCGACCTGCTTACCCCACGGCAGGAATTTCAGCGCGGACGTCAGTTGATAGGTCTCCTCCATACCGGAACCCATCGGGCCGCGGCAGATCAGCACCAGCACGTCGCCCGGCCCGACACGCCGCGCCCCGACCCCCTTGATCGCCGCGATCGCCGCGCGTTCGGTTGTGAAGACCTTCGCCGAACCGACTTTGCGATACACGCCGTCAGCATCTACCACGGACGCATCTATAGACGTCGCCTTGATCACCGAACCCTGCGGCGCGAGATTTCCCACCGGGAAGCAGACCGTGCTGGTCAGACCACGAGCGCGGGCAGTCTCCGGCGGCAGGATCACGTCGTCGGGGTCCACGCCATCTTTCTCGCGCAGCACGGCCCGCAGACGACCGCGCCGCTCAGACCCCTCCCACTCTGCCAGGTTCTCCCCCAGCGTCTTGCCCGTCACCGTCAAGCAGTCGAGGTGCAGCAGGCCAAGCGCGCGCAGATGGAGCATCACCTCGGGAACCCCCCCAGCCAAAAAGAAGCGAACCGTCGGATGGTCCGTAGGACCATTCGGCAGAACATCCACCAGGCGCGGCGTCGCCCGGTTTACCCGCGTCCAGTCCGCGACCGTGGGGCGCGGAAGCCGGGCGGCATGCGCGTACGCCGGTATGTGCAGCAGCAGGTTGGTGGAGCCGCCGCAGGCCGCGTGGACCGTCATCGCGTTCTCGATCGCTTCCGAGGTCACGATATCGGCGGTCGTGATCCCACGCGTATCAAGGCTCATCAATGCCCGCGCCGAGTCACGGGCCATCTCCTTCCAGATCGCCTGACCGGAGGGCGCGAGTGCCGCATGTGTGACCGTCATCCCCAGCCCCTCGGCCACCGCCTGCGCCGTCGCCGCCGTGCCGAAGAACTGACAGCCCCCGCCCGGGGTCGCGCAGGCCCGGCAGCCTGCCTCAGCGGCTTCTTTCAGCGTGATCAGCCCATGGGCAAAACGTGCCCCCAGCGTCTGCACCTTGCCCGCATCCTCGCCGCCCTGGGCAGGGGGGAGCGTCACCCCGCCCGGAACCAGAACCCCCGCCAGGTTCTTCTGGCCCAGCAGCGCCATCGTCATAGCTGGCAGCCCTTTATCGCAGGTCGCCACCCCCAGCACACCGCGCCGGTTGGGCAGCGACCGGATCAGACGTCGCAGCACCAGAGCGGCATCGTTCCGGTAAGGCAGGGAGTCGAACATGCCCGTCGTACCCTGGGTCCGCCCGTCGCACGGGTCCGACACATACCCCGCAAACGGCGTCCCACCTCCCGCCGTGATCGTTTCGGCGGCGGCCCGCATCAACAGGCCCACTTCCCAGTGCCCAGTGTGATAGCCCAGCGCGACCGGCGCACCGTCCGACTCCCGCCGAATCCCCCCTTGCGTGGACAGGATCAGAAACTCGCGGCGGTCGAGCGCGGCGGGGTTCCAGCCCATCCCAGCATTCTGCGTCAGTCCAAACACGTCCCCGGACGGTCGCGTCAGCAGCAGTTCCGGGGTCAGGGGCAGTTCACCGGCCGGTCCCTCCGCATAGGTCTGCACCTCATACAGGTCAGGGTCCCCATCATCGGAAGAAGCTATCTCATCCTGGATCACGATCGGTCCTTTCGTTCTTCGTCCGCCCAGAATCCAACATCGCCTCCCAGCATCGGCCCCGCCGTCTGTGGCGGGGCCGATGCTGGCAGGCAATTCGGTGTCGCCCCAGACGCCCCATTTCCCCGAGGGGGCGCGT
>JACMJB010000057.1 GCA_014380815.1 Armatimonadota bacterium | reverse complement strand
TGACTGCGTTGGTTTGTGGGTTCCTTGAATCACCGTATTAAACCAGCGCGCCTTACGTCATTTGCCGGAAGGCGCGCTTTTTTGCGGCAGCAGACTACGCTTTTGACAGAGCCGCTACCGCCGCTTCGATGCGCTTTTGCTGCTTTTGGGGGTCCCGGTTCCATTCGAGCGACCAGACCCGGTGCAGGTTCCAGCCGCGCTGCGCCAGCATATCGCGGCACAATCGGTCCCGGTGCCGGGCAGTTTCTGTCACCGCATAGGATGGGCCATCGCACTCGATTCCCAGCAGGTAGCGCTCAGGATGCGCGGGGTCCACAATCGCGAGGTCTACCTGGTAGTCGGACATCCCGATGCGCTCGTGCAGCTCGTATCCCTTTTCCGCCAGTGCATCACGAACCGCACGCACGAAGAGGTCCTGCCCGCCTGTCGTCATGGCGCCAGCGGTATCGGACAGTGTTTCCGGGTTCTGGGCATACTGCAGGAAGGCGCGAAGCATCTGAATGCCCTGAGACTCCCCGTAAGCAGTGCCCGTCGCCGCTGTTGCCGCTGCTGCCGCCACGGAAAACGGGGTCAGGGCACTGACCACGACCATGTCACACCGGGCACGAGTGGTAGCGACATTCAGAAGGCGGTCACTGCTCGGTTCCAGCAGCGGCGCGAACTGCGAGGGGTCCCCTCCCACATGGAGTATGATCAGGTCCCGCTCGTCGCCCTGCACGTTTTCGATCATCTTGATGAAAAACGGCTCCGGTCCCTCGCCACTACCGCTGGCTTCGCCCTGCAGCAGGGACGCGACGGACTCCGGGTCTTCGTCCCTTCGGCGAGCCGCCACATCCAGGAGCCAGGCATAATCCGTTTCCGTCAGTGTGATGACGCCGACACTGCGCGACGGATAGCGGCGTTTGTAATCGAGGGCGACTTCGAAGACCCGCTCGGTGGACTCACTTCCGGTCTCATCCTTGCTATCGGTGACGGAGATATGGGCGATAGCTCCCCCGCTGACTTGGGCCGAGGGGAAAGAGACCAGAGTGGGGTAAAAGTAGCGGCGCGAGAAGGCGATCAGGGACTCGTTCTGGCTCCGATAGTGCCAGTTCAGCGAATACCGCGCAAAGTGCGGGGAGTTTCCTTGCGCGATGCTGCTGGCCGCATCTAAGACGCTTTCGAAGGCGAGAGAGGCATCCGGGGCGGAGGGAAGCGATTCCGCACTCTCCCCGGTCGGCGCGGCAGTGGCCTGGATCAATGACAGCGGTGGAAGCTGCTTCGGGTCACCCGCGATGATGACCTGCTTTCCTCGGAGGATCGCGCCGATAGCGTCTTCCGTCGCGATCTGCGAGGCATCATCGAAAAGCACGACATCGAAGGGCAAGGAGCCAGAATCCAGGAAGAGACGTACGGAAAGCGGGTTCATCATCACGCAGGGTTTGAGGGCGAACAGCAGGTTCGGGATCTCGGCGAGCAGTTTTCGCACCTCGCCCGTTCGCCGCCGCACCAGCTGCCCCTTGAGCGCTTTTACCTCTTCGGGATACAGCCGGGGCGGACGCGCCCTGGTCATCTCTCGGACCCGACCAGGGGCGCCATCCAGGTAGCTCTGGTCTAGGCTGCGGAACCGAGCCACCCGCTTATCCTGGTTCTCCCCGATGAATTCCGCCAGCGGCGGCGACTGCGCAGCGGCGGCCTCCGTCCACTGGTGATAGAACTGCGCTCGGAACAGCGTCCGCAGCGTACCCGCGTCCCGGACATCGGTCCGACCGGCGGCGACCGCGGCGCAGAGGGCATCAAAAAATCCCCCCAATCCAAGCGCCTGCCACTCTTCGCGTAGTGACTGACCTTGCAGTCCCCGCGCGATCTGGTCTGTCCGAGGAATCCGGACCGCCAGCCATTCGGAAAGGGAGGGGAACGAAACGCTCTCTTCGGGGTGCCGGGTTCCCAGACCGACCTCCAGGTAACGCGGCGCGAAGAGTCGCCCAAGGTCCTGCAGCGCGTCGTCGAAGACCGCTCTCAGGGTCTGCAGTTCTTCCGCTGAAGAAAGGAGGCTGTCTCTGTTTGCGCGGTTCGTCAGGGTCTTCACCAGACCCGCGGGAACGGGCTGATCCGGGTTCCCCAGCGCTTCCCGGAGCCGAATCGCCGCCTCAATCCCCTGTCGAACCGAATCCCAGTCGGTATCCTCTCCCTGAAACCCAGCGCTGCCGCAAAAGGGGCGCAGGGCTTCGGTGGCAGACAGGATCGCTTCGCCTTCGTCGCGAACTCGTTTTGCGGATCTCAGATCGGTCAGCAGGGTGGCGATCCCGTCCGGTTCCGCCGCTTTTTCCGGCTCAGCGGAAAGGCAGGTCGCCACGACGCGTCGGTAGGCCACCTGGTAGTCACTGAGGATCGCTTTATGCTGGTGGCACCAATCCGCAATCGTCCGCAGCGAGGTTTGCGGCTCCGGCAGCGAGGCGGGTAACACTTGACGGCTGAGCGATTCCCAGCCGGACCGCAGCCGCGCAAAGAGGTCACCGATTGCCTTCTGCTCGTGTTTGAGCGTTTCCATCTCGGACCCACCCAGGACCATTGCTGCAGCGAGCGAGGAGGGAATTCGCCCTCCCTCAGCGGCGAACTCTGTGCAGAGCACCTCGGCTTTCCGCAGCACGTCGCCGAGGGCGTCCCAGTCCGTCGCGGCTCCCCCGTAATGACCTCCAAAGGCGCTCGCAAGCGCGGCATCGCCGCCCTCAAGTGTCCGCAGAAGCTCTTTAAGCTGGGCCGCGCAGTCCAAGTCCTGCGCGGCGTCCCGGTCACGCGTGACCGCACCGGGGAGTGTCACGGACTTCAGCGCGCCTGCAGCACGCAGTCCCGCCGTGTTGATCAGACGTCCCAGTCCGGTTGGCGGGTTTTTCAGGGCATCTCGGAGCGCGGCGTGGTCCAATTCCAGAATCTGCTCGGTGTAAACGGAATACAGGGTGGCCTGCAGCTTACCGCAATCTACCCATTGCGTTCGCGCCGCATCTGCCTGCTTAATCAGTTCCGTGACCGCCCCGGGAACGAACCAGCCCGTCCTGGGCGATGCGACATCTGCGGCTCGCTGCGCAATGCGCAGCAGGCGCTGCTTTCCGTCGAGGGATTCATCCAGCATAACACCGCACCGGTGCGCCAGGGATTCGAAGGTGGTGTACAGCTCCCGCGCACCCTGTTCCAGGTCTGTCAGCACTAGGCTTAGGGCGTCGAACCGAAGAACCGCTTCGCGCTGCCAGTGTTCGCCCAGCAGTGGATGCAGAATGGACTCGTGCTCCCCTTCCAACCGGCGGCACAGCCCCTCCTGATCCAGCGCCAACACCTCGGGTGCATAGGCGGCGAGGAGAGAGTCCCGCTTCGCGCGGTAATGGGTTTGCTGCTCGTGAAGCTGCCGGATGCGGTCGCGCCCGTCGCAAAGCGATTCGACTTCCGCTTCCAGCCACGAAGGCTCCCAGTCGGAAGCGGTCCGAATCGTCCCTGCGATTTGGAGCAGCCGGTCAGTTTCGGAGGATCGGAGCGGAAAGGCCACGGAAAGTTGCTCTGCGAGCGCGCGGGAGACCGCTTCCAGCCGTGAAAGCGGCATCAAGACGTCCTGAAGGACCCGGTCCGCTTCGGCAGGCAGGTCCGCACGATTCGGATCGGTGAACGCGCCGTTCCAGAGGCTGCTTTCCGCCGCACCGGCAAGAGAGCGGTGGGTCGCAGACTTTTCGACCAGCGATTCTA
>JACMJB010000347.1 GCA_014380815.1 Armatimonadota bacterium | reverse complement strand
GAGATTGCCGCCGCCGACGGCGCGCACACCAGAACGCTGGATCAGCGCAAGCCGAGCGGCCCGTGGCACCGGCTGGGCCGTTACCCGTTCCGCGACGCCGCCACAAAAACCCCCATTGCCTCGATCCGTCTGTCGGGGCAGGGGCCTGGGGTCGTGGTCGCGGACTCGGTGCGGTTTGTCGGGCCGTTCGCACCGGAAGACAAGTAAGCGAAACAGGCGAGGAACCTCCTTCTGGTCTTCGCGGGAACTGCCCCTGCGGCCGGGCGGGAGAACCTATTCACTGGTTCACAGGTCGGACCGGCGCAGCGCACTGGGCGGGACGCCCACCAGACGCTTGAAGGCGCGGCTGAACGAGGCCTCGGATTCGTAACCGAGCCGCAGGGATACCTCCGCCACCGTAAGTCGCTCACGCCGCAGCCAGACGCTTGCCACGTGCATGCGCCAGCGCGCCAGGTAGCGGGCAGGGGACACGCCGACCACGGACGCAAAACGCTCTGAAAAGATCGAGCGGGATAACTGCGCGACATCCGCGAGCGACCTGACCGACCAGGGGGCACCGGGATGCCGGTGGATAGCTGCCAGTGCGCGGCCAATCTTGGGGTCCCGAATCGCGGCGAGCCATCCCGTCGTTTCCGTGCGCGGCGCTTCGACCCAGGCGCGGAGTATCCGTGCGATCACGACATCGGCGAGACGAGTCAGCACTGTCGCACTGCCGACCCGCTCGGAGACGACCTCCTCCGCCATCGTTTCCAGCAGCAGCGGCAGGGCAGTGTCGCCCCTGGCCGCGCTGCGTACCAGCAGTGTCGTCGGCATCAATTCGAGCAATGGATCAATCGCCGGCTCCTCGAATTTGACACTGCAGCAGAAAAGCAGAGAAAGCCTGCCGCCGCCTCCGGCGCTCATGCGGTAGGTCCGATCCCCGATCTCCTTCAGAGGGATCTCACCGAGGGGCCGCGCCGGACCGCGAATCGCATCCGCGAGCGTATGCCCACTCCCATGAGGCAGAAGCGCCACATCACCGGCCTCCAGCCGGGTCCAGCCAGCGTCCGCACCGTGCAGCCAGCAGCCTCCGGAGGCCACAAAATGGAACCGAGCAGGACCCTGCGGCGGAAAATCAATGCCCCATGGGTGGGTCAGTTCGCAGCGACCGTATGACACCCCGGCGATCCGAAGATCCCGCAGCACCTCACTGAGGGGATCGGAGGGTGCTCTGACGACCGTTTCGGACGAATCGCTAAACATTACAGACAACGTATCATGGGGGCGCCGGTTATCTCCTCCTAAAATAATCCCAGGAGACAATCGCAATGTCAGAAAAGATCGGTGTGGGTATCATCGGGGCGAACCCGGATCGCGGCTGGGCGCTGACGGCGCACCTGCCAGCGCTCGCCGCGCTTCCGCAGTACGAACTTCGCGCGGTCGGCACGAGCCGACGCGAAACGGCGGACGCTGCCGCGGCAAAGTTCGGCGCTCTGCTGGCGTTCGCCAATTATGCGGAATTAGTCCGGCACCCTGATATTGATCTGGTGACGGTTTCGGTGAAAGTGCCGAACCACCGAGAGATAGTTCTCGCCGCGCTGGAGGCAGGAAAGCACGTCTACTGCGAATGGCCGCTGGGTAATGGTCTCGCCGAGGCGGTGGAGATGGCGGACCTTGCCCGGCGCAAAAACGTCCATGCGGTCATCGGTCTTCAGGGGAGGGTATCTCCCTGGATCAACCGGATCCGTGATCTGGTCGCGGGTGGCTATGTGGGGCAGGTCCTCTCCACGAGCGTGGTGGTATCAGGGGAGGTGTTCGGCGAGTCCATCGAGTCCGCGAACGCCTACCTTTTCGAGAGACGCAACGGGGCGAACCTGCTGACCGTCATGGTAGGGCATTTCGCGGATACGCTCTGCTTTTGCCTGGGCGAGTTCCAGGCACTGACGGCCATCACGGCGACCCAGCGGGCCACGGTTACGATCCGCGAAACCGGAGACCGCGTTCCGGTGACCGTTCCCGATCAGATCGCTTTGAGCGGCAGCCTCGTCAGCGGAGCAACCGCTTCCCTTCACATGCGAGGGGGGCATTCCCGCGGTGCGAACCTTTTCTGGGAAATCAATGGGACCGAGGGGGACCTACAAATCACCGCGGACATGGGGTTCGTGCATTTCCGCGAGCTGACGCTGCAGGGAGGGCGCGGCGAGGAAACCGGACTGTCACCGCTCACAGTCGGGGACGAATACCGATGGGCGCCCGACACGCTCCGTGGCCCCGCCTTCAACGTCGCGCAGCTTTATGTACAGCTCGCCCGTGACATCCGCGAGGGGACAAACTGCTGTGCGGACTTCGATGCCGCCGTGGTACGTCACCGAATGCTGGACGCGATTCAGGCCTCGGCGGACACCGGAACCCGACAGGGCTACCAAACCGATCTTTAAAAATGCCCGTAACCGCCGACCTGAGGATTAAAGCTCGGCGCACGGAAAAACAGACCGCGACCCGGCGAACGCATTGACGCTCGCCGGGTCGCGGTTCGTACTGCAGTGGCTGACCTACGCTCTCTTCGCGGCGGCCTTTACGTTCTTGCTGACAGGCGCGACCGGGATCGCGGTCTTCGCGGTCTTTACGTACTTTTCCGGGTTCTTATCGAATTGCGGCTTGCAACCGCCGCAGCAGAACAAGTACTTTTTGCCCTTGTAGACGCTCGAACCACCGTTTGCGCCCATCGAGCCGATCTCCTCACTGGTCACGGCGCAGTACTGTTTGGCGACTACGACCTTCTTGGCAGTGGGCTTTGTCACCGGACCCGCAAGCGCGGCGGTGGAAGCGATCAGAGAAACGGCAATAGTGGCGGCGGCAATAAGTTTCATTCCATTTTCCTTCGTGATGGGAGGAGAGCAAATTCTCTGGACTAATTATACCGGGTAAATATCGGCGGCACTCGCCCGTTGGCTGCTACAAAAGCTCGCGTAGCGTCAGAATGACCTCGCGCGGTTTTGCCCCCTCGCCGGAGCGCACGAGCAGGCGCACGGAGGTGCCCGGTTCCCCGCGTAGGGTATCGCGGATGCCCGATGATAGAACCGCCTGCACGGGCTTGCCGTTCAAAGCAAGCACCTGATCGCCGGCGATGACCCCCGCCTCCGCACCCGGTGTTCCGGGAACCACCGCGACCACCGTATAAACCGCTCTGTCGTAATCCACAGCGAGGCCGGAGCGGTTGTAGCGAAACGGGTCGGCAAACGCGCGGTTCGGCTCCAGAAAGAGACGTTTGCGGGAATAGTCGAACGTCACGGTAAAGCGGGATAATATCTCACTTCCGATGTTCCCGTCCGTTGCGGAATCCGCCTCTGTCCCCTCCTTCTGGCGTGAAAGATCGGCAAGGGGACCTCGCATCGAGTGGGCGCCGATCTGAAATACCCCCAGACGCACGATGTCTCCTTTGAGTAGCCCACCGATACCGCGCCCGGTGATGGTCTCCAGGCGTTTGGGGTATTTGTCGCGCAGTCGTTTCTTCTCCACAAACGGCGTGTTGAGGGTGATCGCACCGCTGTAACCGGTATCCAGACCGAATCTGCCTTTGATGCCGCCGGCGGTCACCGATACCGAAGGGGTATTTTCGTTCAACTGCAACGACAGGGGAGCGATTCCGGATGGCGGGGTAAACTTGTCCGGCGACCGGAGCGTGATCTGATTGGCCTGCCAGTCAATGGTCAGCACAAACCGGCTGAAAAAGTGGAAGCCCAGCAGACCGTCACACTGCAGTGCCTCCGGCAGCGGAACGATATACACGAGATCGTTTTCCAGGATTGCGCCTCCGACCTCAAGGCGCTTTATCAGAGCCAGACGTGCCGCCGAGGACCCCGCAGTGCCGCGAACGTTCGCAGTGCCAGAGGCCGGTATCCCCAAGCGCGCCGCTGCCTGCGGGGTCAGAATGTCCGCGCCTGCGCCGCAATCCAGAACAAAAACGGCGGGTTTTCCCTGAATGAGGGCATCCAGATAAAGGTGTCCGCCAGAGCGGCGAAATGGCACCGTGACCACACCGCTTTTGTCGGGGATCGTCGCCCGCATCGGCGGCGGATACTCGTCGGCGCGAGCGACCAGCGGCGCAGCCGCTGCCAGCGCAAGGGCGAGAAGCCATCGTGAGCGGCGAAACGGCAAATGAAATCTGAAGGGCTTTCGGTCTGGCATTTGACAGATGCGACCTCGAAACCGGCGAATGGCTGCGGCAGGTAGCTCTCGCGAATCCCGGGCCAGGACCGAGGGTCAGCCGCGAAAGAATCGTCTTTGTCTTCTTCCGGTTTTGGTCCACTGCTCCACACCGGTCGCGGAAGGCGGGGGGCATCGCTGCTGTCCAGCGCATCCATCAGGTCGCCAAGCCGATCTGCTTCAGGTTCGCCATGCAGGCGGTCTGCCGCGCCTTTTCGCGTGCCTGAGCGAAGAAGGGGACTGGTAGGACACCATTAGGCAGGGACACAGACTTCTCCTGCCGCCTCCCGCGCCGTACAATGACCCATGAGTATCGAAGGAGCCGGGATCCCAAAGATTTCGCCAGACGAGATATACGCGCGGGTCGGGGGAGACGACGAGGGCGGCCCGGAGGCATTCGGGCAGCTTGTAGACGCTTTTTATGCGGGAGTCGCCGCCGACCCGGTCTTGCGCCCGATGTACCCGGAGGGCGATCTCGCCGAGGAAAAAGAGAATCTGGCCCTGTTCCTGATCCAGTATTTCGGGGGTCCCGCACTTTACGCGATGAAGCGCGGGCATCCCCGTCTGCGGATGCGCCATGTCCCGTTCTCCATCAACGCCGCCGCCCGTGACGCCTGGCTGCACCACATGAACGCCGCCCTCGATGCCACGCCCGCCTTTGCCCCGTACCTTGGTCTGATGCGCGGCTACTTCACGCAGGCCGCCCACTTCCTGCAAAACCGCGCCGGTTAGACGCTTCGAGAGTCGCTAACGGTACAGAAGGATTCCCGCTCCGCCTGCAAGCGCGATGATGGCGAAAATCGGAACCCGCCGGATTGAGGCCAGCCCAATGGCGAGCAGCACCAGCAGGAGGCTGCGATAGTCCATGCCGCCTGCCCCGCTGAGCAGCAGGCGTCCGAGAATTACGACGAACACGCCCACGATCGCCAGGCTCAGCCCGCGCACAAATCCCTCCACGGCGGGATGAGATTCGATACGCCGATACAGCCGCTCGACCGCCAGTATCAGAAACGGTGGGAGGAGCGCGGCAATCAGAGCCAGCGCCGCGCCACCCCAGCCACCCGTCAGGTAGCCCAGGCTGACAGACCACAGACCGTTCGGACCCGGCGCAAGCTGTCCGATGGTCAGCGATTCGGCGAACTGCGACTCGGTGGCAAATCCGGCGGTGATCAGGTCGGCGTGAAGGCTGGGGAGGTTCCCCGTTCCCCCCGATGAGAACAGCGACGCCTTAACGAAAAACCAGAAGTAAAGCAGCGGATCGCTCACAGACCCTCCGCTCTGCCGCCTGCCGCCGTCCGCAAGAGGCGGTGCAGGGCGGCGATCGCCCCCGCGCCGCACAGCAGCAGCACGACCGGCAACCCCACCCAGACCACCGCTGCCGCGCCGCTTCCCAGCAGCAAAAACAGGCTCAAAACAAAGCTTCCCTGGCTCTCGCGCGCACTTCCCCGCAGCAGGGGAAGCGCCATCAGCCAGGCGGTGCGCAGCCCCAGCCCGACTGTCACCGGGAGGACACCGCGCAGCGCGGCCCGGACCTCGGCCCGCCCGGAAAAGCGAACGTACAGCGCGGTCAAAAGAACGGTGAGGAAAGCGCTTGGAAGAATCAGGCCCGCAAGCGCCAGTGCGACACCTTTTCGGCCCAGCACTCGCCGCCCGATAAGTATCGTCAGTGCGATCAGGTTGATGCCCGGCGCAAGCTGGATCAGTGCCCAGTCGCGATTGAACTCCGTTTCGGAGATCCAGCCGTATTCCTCGACCGCGGCCCGCCGGATCATCGCCAGCACAACGGACCCGCCCCCGAACGACTGTGCGCCCAGCAGCAGCCAGATGCCTAGAAACCGCAGCGAAGAGACTGGCGGGGCTGCTGCTTCCGTTTCCTCCACGGTCACATCCGTCACATCCGTCACATCCGTCACATCCGCTCTGGCGCTCCGATACCCAGCAGCCCCAGTCCGTTTTTCAGCCCCTGGGCCACCGCCGCGACCAGTGCGAGCCGCGCCTCGCGCAAACCCGAGGTCTCGGCTTTCAGAACCGGACAGCTATGGTAGAAATCGTTGAACGCCTTCGCCAGGTTATAGGTCCAGTCCGCGACCGTGGATGGGGCAAAGTTCGCACCCGCCTCCCGGATCGCGTGCGGCAACCGCGAAAGCTGCTTTAGCACCGCCTGCTCCTCCGGGCTGACGAGCAGGAGAGTCTCAGCCCCGGGGGCGGGCAGAGCCTTTCGCAGGATCGAGCGGCAGCGGGCGTGGGTGTACTGAAGGTACGCGCCCGTGTTGCCCTCGTTGGCAAGGATCTTGTCCCAGTCGAACTTGATGCCACGCTCCGGTCCCTGATACAGGTCGGCGTAGATCACCGCGCCGATTCCCAGCATTTCGGAGACCGAATCCACCTCCTCGGGCGTGATCTCGGTGCGGCCCTCGGCCATGCTGGCCTGCATCAGGGCGCGGGCGCGGGTGACCGCCTCGTCCAGCACCTCCTCGAGAAAGATCGCGGTGCCCTTCCGCATGGAAAAGCGCTGACCCCCGGCGTCCACGATGGCTCCGAAAGCGATATGGATGCTCCGGTCCGCGATCTCCTTGTAGCCCATGCGCCGCACGATCTCGAAGACCTGCTGAAAGTGCAGCTTCTGCTCCGCCCCGACCACATAGATGTTGCGGACCGGGGCGTACTCGCGCCATCGGTACAAGCAGGTAGCAGCATCGCGGGTCTGATACAGGGTCGCGCCATCCGTCTTCCGCAGCAGGCAGGACGGCAGGCGGCTCTCCTCACCGAACTCAACGACTACTGCCCCCCCCGGCTCGATGTGGGCGACCTTTTTGTCCAGGGCCTCCTGGACCACCGGGGCCAGCATCGGCTCGAAATAGCTTTCGCCGTGGGTCGTGTCAAAGGCGACACCGAGCCGCCGATAGGTCTTGTCGAACTCGACCAGCGTGAGATCAATCAGGCGCTGCCAGGTCTGCCGTGCCCATGGGTCCCCGTCCTCGAGCCGTTTGAACCAGGCACGCGCGGAATCCATCAGGGTGGGATCATCCTTGGCGGCGCTGTTAAAACGGGCATAGACCTCCACCAGTGACTGGACCGGGTCCGGATCGTCCCAGGGGGTCAGATGGTCGTTATCAATGGCGGCAAGGAGCGTCCCGAACTGAGTCCCCCAGTCGCCCAGGTGGTTGTCGCTGATCACGTCGTAGCCCAGTGCGGCGAGAATCTTGACCAGTGAGTGCCCGATCACGGTCGAGCGCAGATGCCCGACATGCATCTTGCGGGCGATATTCGGACTGGAAAACTCCACGACGGTCTTCTGGCCCGCTCCAACGATCTTGTCATTCCCGTATGCCGCGCCCCCTGCCTCCACCTCCTCAATCACGGCGGCGGCGAAGGCGGCGGGATGGACCGCGAAGTTGACAAACCCGCCCTGCGCCGTGACCGCGCCGATCAGCATCCCTTCGGGCACGACGGCGGCATCCGCGAGGCGCTGCGAGAAATCACCGGGGTTCTGGCCTGCCGCCTTCGCCGCGGCAAAGACCGGGAACGCAAGATCGGCAGGGATACTTGGCTTCGGCAGGGCGAGGGTCACCGACTCGCGGGTGACCAGGCCAGTGGCAGCGAGGATCTCGGTGGCTTCGGCGCGAAGCCGGTCGTGAGCGTAGGCGGCAAGGGGGACGGCCTGGGGCGTGGGAACAGAGCGAGAAGAGTCAAAATTAGCGTCTGGCATAACGCTTTCCATCATAGCACGTTCGGCCTGATCGGGCCGATAAGCCGCGTGGCGCAGACGCTCTGCTCCTGCGATCCCCGTCCCTTGCCGGGGGGATGGGGACACTGCTACAGCAGCACCGCTACAGCAGTGCCGCCGCGCGCTCGATGTCGGCTTCGAGGTTGTAAGCGTGGGGGGAGATCCGCACATTGCCGCAGCGCACCGCCAGCGTGATGCCATGATCGGCGAGTTTCCGGAGAACGACCTCGTTGCTGAGGGTGGGGTGGCGAAAAGCGACAATGCCTGACCGGGTCTCCAGGGGTGAGGGAGAGACGACAGCGCAGCCCTTCAGCTTGACCGCGGCTCGCGCAATATCCGCAAGCTCCAGAACGCGGCGCTCCACGGACTCGAACCCCACGCTCTCCAGCAGCGCGACCGATGCCCCCAGGGTCGCCGTGTTCACGATGCTGGGCGTCCCCTCCTCAAATCGGTCCGTGGTCGGCTTGAGCTTCTCGAAATGCAGATGCTCCCAGTCCAGCGGATCGGTTACGGAGTTCCAGCCGAGATTCGCGGGGATCAGGGTCGGAAAAACCTCCGGACGCACATACAGGATGCCCAGCCCGCCGGGCGCGAGCAGCCACTTGTGACAGCCCGCCGCTGCAATGTCCACACAGTCCCGCTCCACATCCAGTCGGAGCGCACCCAGCCCCTGTACGATATCCACGACAAACAGGATCTCCCGCTCGCGGCAGAACGCGCCAAGGCGGGCAAGATCCATTCGCTGACCGGTCCCCCACTGCACCCAGGAGACCGCAAGGACCCGTGTCCGGGGATCATTCTCACAGGCTGCCAGCAGGTCGTCCTCGCGGACAACACCGTTCTCGCGCGGGGCTACCAGGTGGGTGCGGACACCCCGCTCCTTCTGTGCCATCCAGGGGTAGATGTTGGCGGGATACTCGTTCTCGGCCACCACGACCGTGTCGCCCCTCCGAAAGGGGATCGCCTGCGCGGCAATACTGATTCCATGAGACGTATTCCGAACAAAGCCAAGCGAGGCCGTGGGAGCGTTCATCATCCGGCCAAAAGCCGCCCGCAGAGCTTCCTGGCGCTTGAGGTGACCGGAAAAGACCCCGATGGGATCGCCGCCGAGCAGGTCCGCAAGGACCGCATGTGCTGCCTCCACCACCGGCTGCGCAATCGGCGAAACGCCCGCATGATTGAGATAAACCACGCTTTCGGTGCTGGGAAATAGACCGCGCATCGAATTCAAACTGGTAACCGTCACAAAGCCCTCCTCATATGCCGATGGGGAATCCCGGCATCGTCAAACACGGGTCCCTCGGCTGCGAATCCTAGCCGCTCGTAAAAGGGGATCACATAGGTCTGTGCATCGAGAGCCGCCATGGTGAACCCGCGCGCCGATGACTCCGCCAGTGCGAACCGCATCAGGGCCGCGCCCACCCCGCTGCCGCGCCACGCCCTGCGTACGGCGACCCTTCCGATCTTCGCCAGCCCGTTTCCTTTATCCACGAGGCGAGCCGTGCCCACCGCGACCTCGGTATCCGGGTCGTACGCGAGCAGGTGCAGGGCACTGTCGTCATACTCATCCGGCTCGAGCTCAGGGGGCACCCGCTGCTCGTCCACGAAAACTTCAAAACGAATCGCCATGCAGGCCGCGCGGTCGGTCGGCGAGGCAGCGACGCGGCAGCGTGCCGGTGAGGTGTCCTTGCTCATCGGATTTGCAGCAGTTTGTGCGTTTGCAGTGACAGGCGCAGTCGGGTCGGGTCGGCTTTCACCGCCTCGATACACAGCGAGACCGCGTCGGGGTTCAGGGCATTGGGCTGAAGGTAGAGCAGCGGCCCGCCCGGATGTCCCGCCGCCGGGTAGGCGCGGGCACGCTCAAGATCGGCGGGAGTATCAATAACCACTTTGAACTCCATGGCATGATCCTGATACCAGGGATGAAGGTGCCCACCCTCACTCTCTTTCGGGGAAACGGTGATATGATCCAGTCGCCAGGACGGGCGTGGGTGCTGTCCGTTGGTCTCGATCTGCAGAAAAAAACTGTGCGCGTGCAGGCGGTCGCAAAGAGGCTGAAGATCAAACAAGGTCGGCTCACCCCCGGTCAGGCAGACCCAGGGACAGCCGTAGCCGATCACCTCGTCCACGATCTCGTCCACGGTCATTTCGCGGCGTACCCGGAAGTCCGTGTCGCAGAACGAGCAGGCCAGACTGCATCCGGCAACCCGAACAAAGACGGTCGCCTGACCGGTCCTCACGCCCTCGCCCTGAAGGGAATAGAAAATCTCGACAATCGGCAGCAAGCCGCGCCGTACCACGGCGACCGCGTCCCTGGTGGCCTGGCGCGGGTCGGGAGTCTCCCCTCGGTACACCTTCAGCGGCATCAGGACACTCGGCGATTCAGCGGGTCTTCCAGCGTTAAACGGGGCGGCACTCACGTGGCTATTGTATCACCGCCCCTTTTCGATCGGTTGCTGGCCCGCCGTTTACAGCGCGAGGACCGGGTTCCAAACATGCTCGAGATTGCCGGTCGTACCATTGATGGAAACCTTCAGAAGCCGCTGACCGCGCCCAGGCACCGCGCGGCGATAGGTAAAATTCCACTGTGCGGCACTGTCGTCGCTCTTGCAGAGATCGCCTGCTTTGGGGTCGGCTTCCATCTGCTTCAAGCCCTCCGATGGGACCCCGACAATCTGGAGGTACTGGCGGGCACGCTCCTCCGCGATGCCACGAGTCATCGGGATCGAGTCGCCATCCGGGTTCTCGAATGTCTCATAGGCGTCGCGGTCGCCGGTTTGATTAGGGATGCCTGCCAGCGGCGCATCCATCCGGTTGATGGCATAGACGCGCCGGGTGTCCGCATTGATGCGGACCAGATATTGGCCCTGCGCCGAATCACAAAGGATGTTCCACTCCCGCACAACCGTGTGACGACGCCAGGAATACGCACACTGCCGCGACGTGTCGGTTCTGGTCACCGGCGAGCCGGTGAGCCGCACACACAGCGCGCTCGCGCATTTCTCCGCATCGGCGGCGGTCATCTTCCCAAACGCGGCGTCCTCCCGGGCGGGATGGGTGATCGCGGCGGCGGCCCGGTGAACGAGTGAAAAGCCACAGGTGATCGCAAGGAGGGCAAACGGAATCAGGGCGACAGAGAGCGGCGATCGGTTTCCCAAACGACGGTCGCGGGACTCAGCGAGAGGGGAAGCGGATTGCGGAGTCCGCGCGGGATGTGCATCTATCCAGTACTTGGAGTTCTTTTGAGTCGGATTCATAAAGGCAGCCTTTCGCTTTTGCGCTGTGGACGGGTCCAATCGTTTATGATGTTCGATCCCCGCGACGCCCGCTTCACAGTGGGATTGTGATCTGCTAGGAAAACCTGGCAAACCGCATTCGGAACGTCGCTGGAGGGCTAGAATTCGCAGCCCATGCCTTGGGATCAACCCCTCGACAGCGCAGACGTCCCTGTCTGCCACCTAAACCGTCTTCGTCATATAAAGTTCAATCGTTTGTATAGACGCCGTATTATCCCGAAAAGTTTCCTCTTTATTTCTCCGCGTCCGAGATCCCGAGATCCCGAGATAGACGAGCCGGCCCGCAACGATCCCGGAAACCGACCGCGCCAGGAAGCCACACCCCTCTCTGGGAGACCTCCTCGGATCACAGTCGGCTTCGCTGCCGGAAACAAAACCGGGAGACCTGGCTATTGCCGAGAACCGGCTCCCACAATACTGAACGGGATCAGGCCGCGCCGCGTCGCTTCGCGGAATGCCTGAACGCGATTGGTCACGCTGAGCTTATGATAGATATTGGCAAGGTGAAAATCCACGGTCCGCTTGCTGACGTAGAGTTGGTCGGCGACCTCCTTGCTGGAGTTACCCTCAATCACAAGGCAGAGCACCTCGATCTCCCGCTTAGTCAGTTTGATGGCGCGCGCACCCTTTTTCTTGCCCTTCACCGTTTCCGCTGCGGTGTCGGCGACCGGGGCAGCCGCTGCCTCGCCGAGGCCATCGGGCACTGCTCCGCTGCTGCTCGCGCTGCTGCCGCTTACCGCATACATACTCATGAAACGCTTCCTCACTCTGAGCGTGGCAAACCGGGAGAGCTGGATGCTGCTCAGAACCCGGACCTCGAATCAGCTTGTGTTCTAACTAAATGACGGGCTGTGCGGAAAACAGGCAGGAACCCCGCTGCTCTGCGGGCCTCATATCCCGTCTCCTGTTGTATTTTTGTCATTTCCCATCCATTTCGACATAGGTATTTTTACCTGGCGGCATTTAGCGCCCCATTTGAGCACTCGAATCTCTGTTCTGGAGGTTGGGGGAAAGTACAGATCGCTGATTCACCGGCGATCT
>JACMJB010000346.1 GCA_014380815.1 Armatimonadota bacterium | reverse complement strand
GGGGGCCAACCTTCCGTTGGATCGCGCAAGCTCCGCTGGCGGGTTCGCCCGGGGCGAACCCGCCAGCGGAGCTACAAAGTCCAGCGAGGCGCTGGCCCCCGCCGGGAAGGCGGCCCCCCCGCAGGGGGCGGGGGGGGAGCAGTCTGTCGCCACCATCGCTGATGACCGGGACACGATTCTGCCGGGTGACAAAGCGCTGTTGATTATCGAGGACGATATCAACTTTGCGAATATTCTGCTGGACCGGGCACGCGAAGAGGGTTTCAAGGGACTTATCGCGCTCAGTGGGCAGGACGGGCTGGAAATGGCGCATCAGTACGGACCGGACGCGATCAGTCTGGATCTGCGGCTGAGCGGCATTGATGGCTGGACCGTGCTGGACCGATTGAAGCGCGATCCGCGAACGCGGCATATCCCGGTGCAGGTCGTTTCTGTGCTGGACCGTGACGAAGGCGTGGCATCGGTGGGAGCGATCGCCTATCTCGAGAAGCCAGTCACCACGGAGGCCCTGCGCGGGGCGTTCGCACACTTGCACCGCTTTCTGGATCGGGGTGTTCGCGATCTTTTGATTGTCGAGGACGACGAGGTACAGCGTGTCAGCCTTGTTGAACTGCTGGCGGGGAGCGCGGGGGAGGACGGAGCGAGCGATGTCGCCACCGTCGCGGTGGCGACAGGAGAGGAAGCGCTTGCCGCAATGTCGGATCACTCCTTTGACTGCATGGTGCTGGATCTGTCGCTGCCGGGTATGAGCGGGCTGGAACTGCTGAAGCAGGTGAAGGCGGACGCTCGCTGGGGCAATCTACCGGTCGTTATCTACACTGGCAGGAATCTCAGTCGGCAGGAGGAGAGTCAGATCAAACGGTATGCAGCCTCGATCATCACCAAGGACGTGGGTTCGGCGGATCGCCTGATGGACGAGACCGCGATGTTTCTGCACCAGGTGGTCGCGCGGATGCCGGAGAGCAAGCAGCGAATCATCGAGCAGCGGCGTTCGCTCCCCACGGAGCCGCCCACGGTCGCCACCAAACTGGCACGCCGCAAGGCCAAGGAGGTATCCATTCCGGTGACCGTGACGGTGACCCGCCCCACAGAAAATGGCAGCGGGGGAGGGAGCGCGCCGGAGGCGGATCTTGCCGGGCGCACCGTTCTGGTGGTAGATGATGATGTCCGCAATATCTTTGCGTTGACAAGTATGCTGGAAGCCTACGGGATGACGGTTGTTTTCGCGGAAAACGGGCGCGACGGAATTGAGACGTTCCAGAGTCGCCCGGAGATCGAGGCGATCCTGATGGATATTATGATGCCCGAGATGGACGGATACGAGACCATGCAGCGCATCCGAAGCCTGCCAGGCGGCAGGGGTGGTTCGCTGCCGATTATCGCGCTGACGGCGAAGGCGATGGCAGGAGACCGTGAAAAGTGCCTGGAGGCGGGTGCGTCGGACTATATTCCAAAGCCCGTGGATGTGGATCAGCTCCTTCAGATGCTGCGGCAATGGATCGGCGTCGGTGCGGCTGCGGCCCGGTAGGGTTACGGATCCTGCCCCGTTATCCCGGTAAAGATAACGGGGCAGGATTCGCAAAGAAAAATTTGAGATGCTTGCGGCTTTTTGTGGAATAGGGTACTATTCTTTCGTGCCGCGGCGGAGAATGCCCTCATTCCGCCAGAATGTACGCATTAAACAGTTTCAGCCTCCTTCAACGTTTCGTATGCCATCCATCGGTCGGTGTACTCCCCGTTCCTGGTTTCTGTTCTTCCTGTTTCCTGTCTACTGCCTTAGAACGCGCACCGAGAGCGCATGCTCGGGACATTCGTCATCGAGGGCGAACGATCCAGAATCGCGACGGCGTCCTACGAAATAGGCGCGGCGCGAAAGGAACAGAAGAATGAGAATCTATGTAGGCGGCCTGCCTTACAGCGCCGACAACGAGGAACTGCGACGGCTTTTTTCCGAGGCCGGTAATGTTACCGAAGCAACGGTTGTCGAGGACAAGTACTCCGGTCAGTCCAAGGGTTTCGGCTTTGTCGAGATGCCCGATGACAGCGAGGCTCGCGCCGCAATCACCAAGTTCAACGGCTTCAGCATGGGCGGCCGTGCGCTGACCGTGAACGAAGCGAAGCCCCGCGAAGAGCGCGGCGGTGGCGGCGGCTACGGCGGCGGCGGTGGTGGTCGCAGCGGTGGCGGTGGCGGCTTCGGCGGCGGCGGTGGTGGCCGCTGCGGTGGTGGCGGCGGTCGCTACT
>JACMJB010000345.1 GCA_014380815.1 Armatimonadota bacterium | reverse complement strand
TCTACACCGTCGGCGGTTCGCTGGTACGCCTGTGCTTCGCCGGTCCTGCCCTGCTTGGCCGCGTGACACCCGCACTGGAGCACCTTGCCACCATACCCGGTTCCGACCCTGCCCTGACGGTCTGTCTGTGGGACAGCCAATCAACGGGCGTTCCCCTTCCCGCTCCCGACCGTCTGCCGGTGGAACCCGGTGGGGCAGGCGACCGATCCGGTGCTGTTGCAGTGCATTACGGGGTTTCGGGCGCACTGTCTCTCTATGATGCAGGGCAGCATCTGGCGGTGTTCTGGGTCGAGAATGCCGAATGGTTGCCCACCTACGAGTGTGGCGCGCCGCTGCTGACGATCTTCCACTGGTGGCTCCGGACTCAGGGATGCCAGGTCGTCCACTCCGCCGCTGTCGGAACCGACGAGGGGGGAGTCCTTCTGGTCGGCAAAGGAGGATCGGGCAAGTCCACCACGGCGGCGGCCTGCCTGGGGTCCACGCTCCGGTACGCGGGCGATGACTACTGCGCCGTTCGGCTCGCGCCGTCTCCCCGCGTCCACAGTCTGTACAGTTCCGGCAAGGTCTGTGCCCCGGATGTACCCCGCTACCCGCATCTGGAGTCGGCTCTCAGCAATCGTGCCCGCCTTGGCGAGGAGAAAGCGCTCTATTATCTCGCCCCCCATCTGCCCGATGCCCTCTCCCAGGGCTTTCCCCTGCATGCGATTCTTCTGCCGCGCGTAACCGGCTCCCCTGAAACCAGGGCGATCCGGATCTCCCCCGCAGCCGGCCTGCTGGCCCTGGCCCCCAGCACGCTCTTTCAGCTCCCGGGCGCGGGAAGCGATGACTTCGAGCGCCTCAGCGCCCTGGTACGACAGGTCCCCAGCTACGCGCTGGAGCTTGGGACCGATCGCGCCGCGATACCCGGTGTGATCCTTCGCGTGCTCTCGGAACACTGGTAAAGCGATGGAAACGCAGGGCTTTCTGAGCGTCATCATCCCGGTCTATAATGGCTCCGACTTTCTCGCCGCCGCAGTCGAGAGCGTGCTGCAGCAGCAGCATTCCCCCGGTGAGATCATCTTAATAGACGACGGGTCTACCGATGCCACCGCCGCTGTCGCGGACCGTCTTCAGGCAAGCCTGGGAGGGCTGCTGAGATATGTCTATCAGCCGAACGCCGGGCCTGCGGCGGCGAGAAATCACGGGCTGGCGCTGGCGCGGGGTGAATGGATTGCCTTTCTGGATGCCGATGACCTGTGGCCGGAAAACAGCCTGGGGGTCCGCTTCGCGGCGCTGCGGGCCGACCCGCTTCTTGCTGTCGTGATGGGGAGGGTGCGCCTTGTGCAGGGGATCGAAGCCAGCGACCCCGAGTCAGAAAGAGAGAACCGCACTTTCGCAGGACCAAGTCTTGGAGCGGGGCTGTTCCGGAGGGCGGTGTTCGAGCGGGTGGGGGGATTTGACCCCGCACTGCGCTCCAGTGAAGACGTTGACTGGTTTCTGCGCGCCCGCGAGCGTGGGATCTCGATACAGCAGATCCCCGCGGTCACGCTGCTCTACCGGAGGCACGAAGCCAGTCTGACCTACCAGAAGTCCCCCGCCGCTCTGCAGATGCTCCAGGTGCTGAAGCGGTCTCTGGAGCGACGCAGCGGATCGGAGGTTCCGTGAACGAAATCAGCGTCATTGTTGCTGTCTACAATGGGGAGCGTTACCTTCGAGAGGCGATCGAAAGCATCCTTGCCCAGACAGCGCCCCCGCTCGAGATCCTCGTCGTGGATGATGGCTCCTCGGATGAAAGCGCTGCCGTCGCGGCGGGGTTCGGGGAGAAGGTCCGCTGCTATTCGAGGCCCCATGAAGGGGTGGGTGCGGCTCTGAATTTTGGCATTTCCCAGGCGCGAGGGGACTTTTTTGCCTTTCTGGACGCCGATGACCTCTGGTGCCCAGAGAAACTTGCCCGGCAGATGGTGACCCTGCTGCGCCCTGCCGCGCCCGACATGGTGTTCGGCCATGCCGAACCGTTCCTCAGTCCAGAGCTAGCCGCGACTGCGCGAAAGAACACCGCCGCTGCGAACCCGGCCGCGCCGGGCTTTCTGAAAGGGACGATGCTCATCCCGCGCGGCGCGTTCGATCAGGTGGGCGACTTCGATACCACTAGACGCCTGGGCGATTTCATAGACTGGTTTCTTCGGGCGCGCGAAGCGGGACTGACAAGCGAGATGCTGCCGGAGGTGGTCCTGAAACGACGCATCCACGATGCCAACACGGTGACCGTCGAAAAACACCTTCAGACCGACTATGTGAAGATTTTGAAGGCGTCTCTGGATCGCCGCCGAGGCGGGACGCCGGGAACATGAACGTCTGGCAGTCTCGGCCCACCCCTCTACAGGAGCTTCTGCTGAAGGCATCCCTGCTGCACGGTGACGACTCTCTCCGTGCCTGGGAAGCGTGGATCTCGGAGGCGGATATTGACCAGTTGGACGGCGGCTCCATCCGTTTGCTGCCGCTCCTGTATGTCCACCTGAAGAGCCAGGGGGTCAGTGCCCCGCAGATGCCCCGGTTCAAGGGGGTCTACCGGCATACCTGGTGCCAGAACCAGCTGCTGGTCCGCGGTGTGACCCCGGTCCTGAGCGCGCTGGAGGTGGCGGGGATTCCCACCCTGCTTTTAAAAGGCGCCGCTCTGATCCACCGGTACTATCCCGATTACGGACAGCGCCCGATGGGGGACTTCGACCTCCTCGTGCCGGTCGCCGAGGCATGGCGGGCGATGGAGATGCTGTGCGCACGGGGCTGGCAGCCCGCGCATGGCGAGGAGTCGTTTGGGAAAAAGCTGGTTGCAAACGGGCGGGAGCAGGCGTTTCTCTCCCCCGACAAGCAGCGTCTGGATCTGCATTGGCATGTTTTGGAGTCGTTTTTTGACGAGCGCGGCGCGGAAAAATCCGACGCGATGTTCTGGGGGGGCGCCCAGCTGACCCTGTTTCACGGGGTTCCCACCCGTGTTCCGAATCCTGCCGATCTGCTGCTCCACGTGTGTGTGCACGGCGCCGAAGGACACCCCCTTATGCCCCCGCTGCGCTGGGCCGCCGATGGATTTCACCTTCTGAAGACACCTGGCCTGGAAATGGATTGGGACCGGCTGCTTCGGCAGGCCCGCGAACACCACCTGGGCCTGCCGCTATATGACACCCTCAGCTACCTATCCGGGGCTTTGGACGCCCCGGTTCCCCCGGTCGTTCTGCAGGGCCTGAGATCCATTCCTTCATCCCGAAGGCAGCGGCTGCGTTACATCCTGTGGACCGGCCCGCCCGCCGCGCGCGCCGCCCTGATGCCGCCCGCCAGCGCGCTGGAGGCCCTTCAAAGCCACCGGCGTACTTACGCACAGTGGACCGCGGCGCAGCGCGGAAGCGGCGGAAACCGGGGCATCCTCGTCTACCTCCAGGATGCCTGGGGCCTGGACTCCCCCGGGCAGGTCCCCCCTACGATCCTGCGGCGTGTGCTGAAGAAGATCACCGCGACCGTAGTCACCGCATGGAACCGGCGGGCCGTCTCGAAGAAACCGTCTACAAGCGTTTAGCGCTGCTCCAGGTGGTCCAGTTGCCCTCGAACGCCTCTACCTCCCCCGCGCCACCGAAGATCAAAAGGCGTGTCGCGACCTTATCCAGAAAGAAGCGGTCATGGCTGACAACGACCAGAGCGCCGGGGAAATGGGCAAGCGCCTGCTCCATGACCTGCGTACTGGCAAGGTCCAGATGGTTGGTGGGTTCGTCGAGCAGCAGAACGCCCGCACCGGACAGCAGGCAGACCGCCAGCGCGACGCGCGCCCGCTGACCGCCGGAAAGGGTCCCGATCTTTGCCTGCTGGTCGGTCTCGGAAAACTGCAACAGGGTCAGAAAGCGCCCCACCTCCTTGCGCGTCGCGGCATAGGCAAGCCCCGTGACATTGACCGCGTGGGTAACGGTATCTTTCGGGTCCAGGTCACGCTGAACCTGGCTGAAGTCGGAGAATTTGACACCGCTCTCCCAGAGAATACGCCCGGTATCCAGCTTTTCGTCGCCGGTGAGGGTGCGCAGCAGGGTGGACTTGCCCACACCGTTCGGCCCGACAATCGCTACCCGGTCGCCCCGCCGCACCTCGAATGAGACCTCGGAAAAGAGCGTCTGGTCCCCGTAGCGCTTGCCCGCCTGCTCGACGCGCAGCAGGTTCTCCGGCGTTCGCAGACTGCCGTACATCGTCGTGATTAGCTGATCCATCGGGCGTGGTGGACGGCGTTTCTTGATGTCCGCGAGTTTGCGCAGCGTGCCCGGTGTCGGGTTCTGGGCCAGCTCCTGCCGGTCCGCGATCGCCTCCGCTTCGAGGGTCAGCAACTCCTCTTCGTGCAGAAACTGCTTCTCCAGGGTTTTGATGCGGAACGGCTTGGCGCGGATGAATTCGCTGTAGATGCCGGGGTAGTCGTGCAGATGGTAGTTCTCGACCTCCACGATGCGGGTCACGACCGCGTCCAGAAACTGCCGGTCATGGGAAACCAGGATCAGGCCACCGCGAAACGACCGCAGCCACTCTTCCAGCCAGGCGACCCCTTCCACATCCAGAAAGTTGGTCGGCTCGTCCAGCAGCAGGACATCGGGCTGCGTGAGCAAAATCTGGGCGAGCGAGGCGCGGTTCCGCCAGCCACCGCTCAGGGTCTCGATGGGTTGATGGCGGCGCGTCTCGTTAAACCCCAGCTTGGTCAGCGCGGTCTCGATATGGCGTGGATAGTCCCAGCCGTCTCGCTGCTCCATCGCTTCCAGCAGTTCGGCCTGCCGGTCCAGCAGTTTTTCCATTCTGGCGGGGGCGAGATCCGGAACCGAGGCGTCCGCGCCGACCTGCTCTAGTTCCTGTTCGATGGCGCGGACATCGGCGAAGACCGCTTCGAGAACCTCCTGGACCGAGGCGGCCCCATCAAGCTCCGAGAACTGCGAGAAGTAGCCGACGCGGGCATCCGTGTTCACGTCCACCGTGCCCTCGTCCGGGTCTTCGTGTGCCAGGATGAAGCGC
>JACMJB010000344.1 GCA_014380815.1 Armatimonadota bacterium | reverse complement strand
GATGCCGCTTTGCCCGCCCAAACCCTGAGAACGCTGGTTTCACCCTCATTGAGCTTCTCGTTGTTATCGCCATTATAGCGATCCTCGCCGCGATACTTTTTCCTGTCTTTGCACAAGCACGCGAAAAAGCGCGTCAGTCCGCCTGTCTGAACAATACCAAGCAGATCGCGCTTGCCGTGATGCAGTACGCGCAGGACTATGACGAAACACTGCCCGTCGCGGGAAACCGGACGCAGTGCCGGGGACGATGGACCTGGCAGATTTACTCGTATGTGAAGAACGAGAGCGTCTTTACCTGCCCGAACACCCCGTCCAATGTTTGGACAACGTCTATGGAAGTTCTAAACTTTGCCGGTTGTCGCGGGGGAAACTCCGTCGGCAACAACGGTCGGGGCGGCTACGGCTGGAGTGCAAGCCTCTTCGCAGATAGTTCGGGTACAGGCGGGTTTCCAAACCCTGCCCCAGGCTATTCGCTGCCTAGCATTGCCAAACCTGCGGATACGATCGTAGTGGGCGATACCGGATTCGAAGATCCGACCTTTGCGGCGGAATCCGGCTCCTGGCTTATGTCGGACGGAGACCCGCGAAAGCCCTGGGCCACGACATATACTCAGCCCGGCCTCTACCCGCAGTTTCGACATACCACAGAAGCGACTGTCGGAGCATTTGGCGGATTCAAGCTGCCGATCAAGGGACGCGCCAACTTTGTCTTTCTGGATGGTCATGCCAAGTCACTAAGCATAGAAACTGCTTTCCAGACCGCGCCTCTGGTGAATGGCGTTCCGGCAGAGGATGGGAACCCGCTGCGCCCCGAGCCTTCCGGCAATCCTGCCAACCAGTATCCGGATATTGAGTACACTCTGTGGAATATCTACTGAGAAATGCGCCCACCGATCACCCGCGTTGAAATCACTCGCAGCCGCTTCCTGACCAGCGCCCTGATCGCGCTGCTGTCCGGCGCCGCGCCTGCTCGGGCGCACGCCACCGCCGCGCCCCCCGCTAAGGAGTCCCGTTTCCCGATGACCCTGACCGACGACCAGCGGAAACATCTGCTGCAGGCGCTCGCGCCGCTGAACGCCCAGTATGACCCCGCCGAAAAAATGCTGCGCACCCGCCTCTCGACGCCCGGTTATCACAGCAAGCTGAAAGCGGGCATGGTCCACTCGACCCGCGATTCGCTCTCCTATGCCGCCGCGCTTCTGGATACGGGCGATCCCGCGCTCGTACAGCGCGGGCAGGATATTATCTCCCGCGTGATCGCGCTTCAGGATCAGGACCCTGAAAGCAAGACCTATGGTATCTGGTCGTGGTTTTTGGAGGAGACGCTGGCGGAAATGTCGCCCCCGGACTGGAACTGGGCCGACTTTTGCGGTGTCCCGCTGCTGCAGGCAGTGCTGTATCATCGCGCGACGCTTCCCGCTGACCTGACCGCTCGTATCGATGCCGCGATCCATCACGCGGCGGCATCCATTCGTAAGCGGAATGTCGGACCGGACTACACCAACATAGCGGTTATGGGAACGTATGTCACACTGATTGCGGCGGAGACCTACGACGATGCCGACCTGAAGCAGTACGCGATGGCTCGCCTGCGACGGTTCCATGACTATTCTGTGGAGAACGGCGGATTCACCGAGTACAACAGCCCAAACTACACGATCACCGCTCTCAGCGAGCTGGGCAGACTGCGCCTGCATGTGCGCGACGAGGAGGCGAGGCGTCTGGTCGAGGCTGTCTACCGG
>JACMJB010000056.1 GCA_014380815.1 Armatimonadota bacterium | reverse complement strand
GTCTACTTCAAAGCCGACGTTATCAGGAAATGCGCGACCGGCGCCTGTTGCCCGCTCATGATCGTCCAAGCTGCGATAGATGCGTCCGCTCGCCCTGCCCGGCAGCCATCCCGTGGGAGACATCGGACGGATCTCCCCATTGACAAGCTCCGCTTTGCTCTGCTCAGAGACGCGATACAGATCCTCAATTGTTGCTTCCTGGATGATGAATGTCATAGCCGTATTGTAAAGGGAAGTTCTCCCCTATGCTCAGGATGTCCTGTGTCGCGGTGTCCGTAACGACACCCAGCGGCGGAGGGCCTCAAGGGGAACCTCGGCGTGCTGAGAGGTCAAAACAAGCGAGTCGGAGCGGTCCGCAGGCTCGCCGACCAACGTCCGGTCGAGTCGGGCAGACCGCTAGCGCTTGGGGAATTCGATGGCGGCGATGGTCTGCGTGCCATCGGTTGTCAGGGTGAAGTCGCCGTTCAGATCGCCGCGCGTCAGCGACTCGATAATCTGAAGGCCCAGATCCCGGTCGCGCTGCGGGTCAAAATCGGGCGGGAGCGGATCACCGTCATTGCGGACTTCCAGGCGCCATGCTTCCGGAAGCTCGGTCAGGAGCACCAGGATGCTGCCCTCATTGGTCACGCCGAAGCCGTGCTCGACCGCATTCTGGACCATCTCATTCAAGACCAGGGCAACTGAGTTCGCCTGATGTGATGACAGCAGCAGATCCGGCCCCTCGACCCGCATGTCAATGCGCTTGCCTGGAAGGGTCAGGCTCTGCTGGGTCGCCGTGAGGATAGAGCTTGCAATCTTGCGCACGGAGATCGTGTCCAGGTCCTCGCGGGACAGCAGGTCGTGAACCGCAGCAACCGCCAGAACCCGGCTGATGGACTCGTTCAGAACATCTACGGGTGAGCGGTCGGCGGCGTAGTGCGCCTGAAGCCGGAGCAGACTGGCGATGGTCTGCAGATTGTTCTTGACCCGGTGATGCATCTCCTGGAGGAGCGCGCCTTTGACCATCAGCTTGGCATTCTCGATAGCGACCGCGACCTGGTTGCCCAGCGTCGTCAGGACCGCCACTTCGTCCTCGCTGAAGTCGTGCTGCCGCTCCGTATAGCAGTTCAAAACCCCGATGATGCGTCCCCGCACTTTGAGCGGGACGCAGGCGAGGCTGGTCAGCCCTTCGCGCCGGGCAACATCCACGAGCTTATACTCCGGCGACTTCTTGACATCCAGAACCGTGACCACGCGGCCCGTCTCCATCGCCTTGCCCGTGATCCCCTCACCCAGTGGCAGGTTCGGCTTTTTGGCATAATCGCGCGAGCTAGCCTGAATCGCCTTCAGCACCAGCTCCTGCTTATCTTCGTCCACCAACAGCAACGCGACGATCTTGAAGTTCATGGTCTGCGCGGTCGCGGCGACAGCAAGCTGCAGGATCTCCTCCAGGTACAGGTTGGAGGTGATGGTCTTGGAGACCTCAGCGACCGTGGAAAGGTGCGCGGCCCGCTTCTCGACCGAGCGGAAGCGGCGCGACGCCTGGATCGCCCCGGCGACCTGGGAAGCGATGGAGGAAAGAAGCTGGACCTGGGTGCGGGTATAGTCGTGCGGGGCCATGGTGCGGACATTAACGACCCCGATCACCTCGCCGCTCCAGATCAAAGGAACGCATAAAATGCTCTGGTAGCGGTCTTCCTCCAGTTCGGGCACGAACTTGAAGCGCTCATCGTTCCAGGACTCCGCCGCGATCGCGACGTGCTCTTTTTCCCGAGCGGCCCACCCGGTAATGCCTTCGCCGACCTTGAGCTTAACCTTGCCGATCAGATTCTCGGCGTTATGGTCCGAGGACGCCCGCAGGATGAGCGTATCGCGGGCCTCGTTGAACAGATAAACCTGCGCGGATTCCGTGCCGGTCACCTCGGTCGCAATCTCAGCGATCAGGGGCAAGATGTCGTCCGTGTTGACCACGTGCCCGGTCGCCTCGCCGATGCGCCGCATCGCGGCAGTCTCCGCCGAGCGGGAATCCAGGGCATCTTCCAGCTGACGGATTCGCAGACGGGCATCTTCCAGCTCCGCCTCTCGTTTTTCCACCAGGCGGACAAGTTCGGCGGTGTTTCCTTCGCCTTTGAGCAGGTTTGACAGTCGCATAGACCATTATACCGGCGTACGGTCGTTCTGGAATTTGTTTTCGCAGTCGGCGCTTCGATGGCGGCAGGTGCTGCTAGCCCGGCTGAACTTCCCTTATGCTTTTCCGTCGGATGGAACAGGTTCATCCGAAAGGGTTCTTCCCATGCGACGCTATCAACGAATACTCTCCCGACTGGTGTCGTCTCTTTGGGCAGGGGCGCTGTCATTCCACGCCCTCGCCGCATTCGCGGTCCCTGATGCCCCCGCGCCCACCACGTCCGCGAAAGTCACTCGCGACCTTCTCTACAAAAAAGGCGGCGACCCGAAGCTCAATGTCCTGGATATCTACTCGCCCCCCGGCAAGACGAACTGCCCGGTGGTGATCTTTATTCATGGCGGCGGATGGCAGATCGGCGACAAAAAAAGCGGCTCAAAGGGGAAGGCGGAAGCCTTTCCGCAGCAGGGCTATGTCTTCATCAGCATCAACTACCGCCTGGCACCCAAAGTCCAGCATCCCGCCCTTGTGCAGGACTGCGCGGCGGCGATTGCCTGGGTGCGGAACAATGTCGCCGCGTACGGCGGCGATCCGAGCACTCTTTTTGTGATGGGGCACTCCGCAGGGGCACATCTCGCGGCCCTGGTCTCGACGGACGAACGCTACCTCCAGGCCGAGGGCCTCAGCCTGGGAAATCTGAAAGGCGTGGTGCTGCTAGATGGCGGTTCCTACGATATGACCGGCAAAGGATTCAAGAAGCCGAGCAAGGTCGAACCGATCACCAACGCCTTCGGTTCGGACCCCGCCGTATGGAAAGCCGCCTCGCCCGTTTACCATATCAGACCGGGCAAGGGTATCCCCCCCTTCGAGATTCTTTATGTCTCTCACCGCCCGGACTCGAAAAGCCAGTCCGAGGAGCTGGCGCGGGCACTGACAGGGGCGAAGGTCCGGGCCGAAGTTAAGCCTGCCCACAACAAGACACATGAGACCCTAAACAAAGAGCTGGGGATGCCCGGCGACGTGCCGACGCAACAGGTATATGCGTTCTTCAGCGGGATCACAGGCCAGCCGGTGCGTCCAATCGCTGCCGCCCCGGGTGGCCTGCCCGACAAAGCTACACCATCGGCAGCGGGCAAACCACGCAATGGCTTCCAGCGTCTCCAGGCCCTGGATTTGACGGCGGCCCAAAAAACGCAGGTGCGGGCAATACTGGAAAAGTACCAGGGCGATCGCCGGAATCCGGCGTTCCGCAAAGAGATCGCGCAGGTTCTCACCCCAGAACAGCGCGGGCGGTACGCCGGGAATCAACCGTAGCACCGTAGCACCGTAGCACCGTAGCACCGTAGCACCGGTGGGAAGGAAATTCGTTCAAGGGTAATGAAAATGCGTCGGCAGGCAATTCGATTCTGCCGACTTGAATTATGGCAATATTTCGATCCCTGGCTCGTACTGCCGTTTCCCTTTTACGCGGCAGACAGTCCAACATGGGCATTCTGGATGCTT
>JACMJB010000343.1 GCA_014380815.1 Armatimonadota bacterium | reverse complement strand
ATACTGAGGCCACAGAATAGTCTGTGAAATTTAGCACAAAGTCGCTCTCACTCTGACGAAGAGCAACGGGCCATGGCAGAATGACGCGAGACGGCGGCGGGTCAACAGCGGCAACAGTGAAGCGGGAAGCCGTCCACTTTGAAAAAGAGCGTGGGGTCACTGAGATCCGGATCCTTCGTGAGGTGGCCCATATCACGGTCTCATTGCCAGATCACCAATTAGGGGAGGACCGGCTCAAGGTCCTGCAAAGCCTTGCGGCGCATACCGTACCCATTTTCCTGGTCAAACTTCTGCCGACTGGGTTTTCGTTCGCGGTGCGCGGCGGGAGCGTGGCAGCAGCAGAGTCCGCCCTCGAGGCGCACCGCACCGAGTTCGGGATGGTGCAGGGTCTGTGCGTGGTGACAACGGTCGCGGGCGCGATGCGGGACCTTTCCGGAATCATGGCGGCCATTTACGAAACACTGAATGAGCAGGGTATCCGTGTCCAGCAGACCGGCGATGCGTACAACGCCGTTCTCTGCCTGGTCGCGGGGGATCGCGCCGATGCCGCAGCGCAGGCACTGAGACGGCGGTTCACTCTTGAGATGAAGGAAGGGGACGCGATTCCCGGCAGCCGGGGCAACTCGGCGACCGAAGCCGGTGAGGAACAAGAGAGCGGATCGGGACTGAGAGCGCTGTAGGACAGCAGGCGATGCGGATACTGGTACAAAAATTTGGGGGGACTTCCGTAGACAGCGACGAACACCGGCAGATGGCGGCGGCGCGGGTGATCCGCGCCGTGCAGGATGGCTGGAGCGTGGTGGTGGTGGTCTCGGCGATTGGTCGCCAGGGCGCCCCCTACGCGACGGATACGCTGGTCGGAACTCTGAAGAATGTGGACCCGGCGGTGCCGCCCGCGCCCCGCGAGATGGACCTGATGATGGCCTGCGGCGAGATTATCTCGACGGTCGTCTTCGCCCAGACACTGCGGGTCCTGGGCTTCGATACCGTTGCTCTGACCGGGGGTCAGGCGGGGATCGAGACCGACTATGATTTCGGGAACGCCCGGATCCTCTCGATTGACCCGGTCTATATCGTGAGGATGCTGGAAACCGGGAAGATCGTCCTGGTCGCGGGCTTTCAGGGAGTCACCCAGCAGGGAGCGGTCACAACCCTGGGACGAGGAGGATCTGATACCACCGCTTCGGCACTGGGCGCGGCACTGAAGGCGTACACAGGCGAGATCGGGGTCGAGATCTACACGGATGTTGACGGGGTGAAGACGGCGGACCCACGCCTGGTGCCCGAAGCGCGAACGCTTTCCTGCGCTTCCTACGAAGAGGTGGCGGAGATGGCGCACATGGGGGCCAAAGTGGTGCATCCCCGCGCCGCCGAGATCGCGAACCAGTACCAGATACCACTGTGGGTCAAGTCCACTTTTCTGGAGGCGCCCGGCACATTGATCGCGCACGGCGAGACACTGCCGGAGGAGGTACGCCTTCGGGTGACAGGGGTCACGCATACCGGTAAAATAGTCTATCTGCGGTTCGACCTGCCGACCGGGGACGAGGACGATAAGGCGGTCATCGAGCTGGAGATCTATCGCATGCTTCAGCGGGAGAAGATCGCGCTTTACCTGAACAGCACCAGCGGCGGGGCATTCTCCTTCGCAGTGGCCCGGGAACATCTGCGGCGGCTCCGCGACCTGCTCGACGGACTGGTGGTCCCGGTGAAACTCGGCGGGCGGCGGCGTCCCCCCTTCGGACGAATCTATTTGCTGGGGCTGGGGCAAAAGCAATCGGGCTTCGAGGCGCAGCGCAGGATGCTGGAGAACGCGGCAAGTTTTGTCGAGGTGCATACCGTCGAGGCGGAAGTGACCGAAAACTGCACCGTTGTGTCGGTGATCGCGGCACGGTTCAAAGGGGTTCCGGGGGTGATGGCTTTGATACTCGACACCCTCTCGAAAGTCGGCGTTCCGGTGTTTCAGACCGCCGACTCCGAGTTTTCAATCTCGGTGTTGATCCCGGAGGGGGACGCGGCAAAGGCGACCCGCGCCCTGCATGACAAATTCGGACTTGGGGCAGCGGCAGCGTAGCGACAACAGCGCAGGAAGGCGATGGCGCGATGCGGAACGACGGCGAATCAGAACGGCTGCAAAGAGCAAAGGCGGTTCTGGAGCAGACGGCGCTCGAACGGGCGGCGGCGGAAGAGGAGGACCTTCGGGCGCGCTTTCCCGATCCCGACACCGACGAGCGTCTGCGGGTGCCGGAACGAAGCGATCTGCCGCCGGTCCCGGAGACGACCTTTACTCGGCCGGACACGCAGACCGCGCGAGGAACCCGACCCGCGTCGAAGCGCGCCGGAGCCGGTGGCGGCGGCGGGGGTCCGCGAGGTCAAGTGTCCCCGGACGAGGCAGGCGAGTACCGGAACATGGGGGTCGCCTCCACGATCGGGTTCTCGCTGGTAGGCTCGATAATCGTCGGGACCGGACTGGGGCTGTTGGCGGATCGTTATCTGTTGCGCAGCACCACGCCATGGGGACTGATTTTCGGATTTTTTGCCGGGGTGATCTCGGGGTTTGTCAGCCTCATTCGGGTGACGAACCGGCTCAATAAATAAGAGGCGAGTATTGATACCGATGACACCACAGCAACAGACCGGAAATGAATACCAGGCCACTCTCGCGGAGCGGGAGGGACAGCAGTGGGTTCCGGCGACGCTAAAAAGCGGGGCGGTGGTCACCGGGTTGGTAACCACCCTTCTTGCTGCGTATGGCTTAAACTGGTCCATTGGGCCGATCCTGGGGGGTGCCGCTCTCGCGGGGGGACTGATTGGTGCGATGGGGTGGTTCGTACGACGCGCCTTCACCCCGGAGCGCGCCTGGGAGGCAAAACGGAGAATGCAGCGGGAAAGACGGCAGGAAAAACGAGGCGAGAGGCGAGAGGCGGCTCCCGCGGGTGAGGGCGGACAAAAAAAGACGCAGCGAAACAGAGCAGGGGCTATGCTGCTGGGCTTCGCTCTGATAAAATACCCGCTGGTAGCCGTCCTGATTTGGGCTGTGACGCGCGCATGGGATCTGCGCGGCGTGATAGCCTTCGCGGGCGGCTTTGTCCTGATACACCTGGTGATTGCCCTGCGGGCGGTCGGGCGGATTCTTTTCGTTCCTGATTTAGCGCTCGCAAAGTAAAAACGGAGAAACTGCGTTGCCACAAAACGGTACGCTTAGCGGCGTTCATAAGAATATACAGCTTGCACAGGAGACAGGTTCCCCGGTCGCGGCCGCGGAGGGCAATTCCGGTGGCGAGACACACGCCACCGTGGGCCACGGCGGCGGTCATTCCGAGGGGCCGCCCAACCCGCTTGCGGAGTATCCGGCCCTTTACTACTCCCTGGTCGCCGGGCTGGTGTTTCTGACGATCGCCGGAATTGCGTTTTTCACCACGCGCGGCCTGAATCGTCGCACTCCTTCTCGCAAGCAGGCCTTTATCGAGCAGTGCGTCGCCTCAATCACCCACTTCTCGCGGGCAGCCATCGGCGAGGGAGGCGAAAAGTTCGCCCCGCTGGTCGGGACCGTCTTCGCCTTTGTGCTGATCTCGAACCTGATGGGCGTTCTGCCCTTTGTGTTCAACAGCCCGCACGGCGAGGGATTGGCCTCTCTGTTGCCCGCGCCGACCGCGAACCTTTCGATGACGATTGCCGTGTCGCTCGTGGTCTTTCTGGTGGTACAGGCGGTCGGTATCAAGGAAAACGGACTCGGCGGCTACCTCAAGCACTTTGCGGGGCCGGTCTGGTGGCTTTCCTGGCTGATCTTTCCGATCGAGTTTATCGGGGCGCTGGTCAAGCCGATCTCTCTTTCCATCCGTCTGTTCGGGAACGTCTTCGGGGAGGAGACCGTGATCGCGGTCCTGGTCGGACTTGCGGTCAGCGCGCTTCCCGCTTTTCTGCCGATCCCCTTCCAGTTCCCGATGCTGGTGTTTGGGGTGTTCGGTTCTATCGTACAGGCAGGCGTTTACACGATCCTGACCTGTGCGTACATCGCGCTTTCCATCGGGGAGCATGATTCCCACGGGGGTCATCACGAGGTGGATGAGTTTGGCGCGCAGGTGCCGGGCGCGATCCCCGCCGGGGCCATCGCCAACCAGGCACATTAGTCTTTGCTCGCAGTTTTGTAGGTTCGTAAACTTGTACACCGCGCGGCGGTTCTGCTAAACCAATAGCTGCCGCGACTTCTGGAGGATTCAAATGCTGTATCTTGGTATGCTCGCCCTGGCTGTCGGCCTCGGTCTGCCCATCGCTGTCATCGGTGCCGGTCTTGGACAGGGCCGCGCCGCCGCCGCCGCTCTGGAGGGGATCGCCCGCCAGCCTGAGGCGGCAGGGCGCATTCAGACCGCAATGATCATCGCGCTCGCGCTGATCGAGTCGCTGGTCATCTACGCGCTCTTGATGTTCTTCCTGCTGAACGGCAAGATCCCCGCGGTCACCGCTGAGCAGGCTGTGCAGATGAGCGGGGCGGGCGCGTCGGCAGCCACCGCCCCTTAAGGGCCAGTTCGCCATTTTGCGAGCAGAAACGGTCGGCCTTTGTGACCGTCTCTGCTCGCTCCCGTCGGAGGTTCGGCTCCGACTTCGACTCTTCCGACCTTAGAGATAAAGGCGCCGTGACCTCGGTAATCATGAGGACGGTGCGAAGATCAGAGGGCACATGGACCTCCTTAATACATTAAATATTTCGCCCGCCGCGATTCCGGTCAACATAGTTGGGTTTGTCCTGCTGTTGCTGGTTGCCAACAAGCTGGTTTTCCGCCCTATCGGCCTGGTGCTGACGGAACGACAGGCTGATATTAGTTCTACCTACGACAAAATTGATCGCGACCGCGCGGAGATGCAGGCGCTGCGCGACGATTATCAGGCTCGGCTCTCCGGGATCGAAGCGGAGGCGCGCGAAAAGATCCAGAGCGCGATTCGCGATGCCCAGTCCGCACGCGACCAGATCATCACCGAGGCCAACGATCGCAGCCGCGAGCTGGTATCGCGAGCGGAGCGCGAGGCCGAGCAGGAGCGACAGGAAGCCATGGTGACGCTGAAGAAGCAGATCGTGGATATTGCGCTTGGTGCGACCGCCAAGATCATCGGGGATGGATTGGATGAAAGCCGTCAGCGAAAGCTGATTGACGAGTTCATCAGCTCCGGCGGCAGTGTCGGCCCCTCCCATGCGCTGGTGGAGGCGACTCCCCTTTCGGTTCCTACACCAATGCCCGCACCAGAAAGCGCGCCGGATGCCGCCGCTAATGGCGGGACCGGTCTGGGCACGGCAGCTGCAATCACCGCGGCAGGAGCCATTGTCGGCGCGGCAGCGGTCGCGGCGGCCACCGCCAAGCCATCCGCGCGGCGCACCGCCAAGTCTGCGGACAAACCCGTGGAAACGCCCCCTGCGTCCCCGGAAACCACAGCTGCCACGACCGCTACAACCGCCACGGATGCCCCCAGCGCCCTGGGGGCCGAGGACTAGCTATGCGGGAAGAATCCGTCTCCCGCCGCTATGCCGCCGCGTTTTTCGAAAGTTCGCAGCGGTCCGGGACCGTTGCGGAGTCGCAGGCCGACATGATCACGGTCGTACAGACCCTGATCGCCGATCCGAAACTGGTCGCCTTGCTTCGGCAGCCACTGGTTACGGAGAGGCGCAAGAAAGAGGCGCTGAAAGAGGCGCTGGAAACCAAGATCCGCCGGCAGACGCTGGGTTTTCTGAACCTGCTGGTGGACAAGCGGCGTATCAACTTGCTGGCTGAAGTGGAAGAGGAGTTCACCCAGCGCGTACGAGCAAGCAACAATGTCGCCCTGGCATCCGCGGTCAGCGCGATTCCGCTGTCCACCACCGAGGCGGAAGCGCTTCGCCATTCTCTGGAAGGGCGGACCGGCAAGACCATCGAACTGGTGACCAGCGTAGATGCCTCGCTGATCGGTGGGATTTTGGTGCGAATCGGTGACACGGTCTACGACGGCAGTGTGCGAGGGAATCTGCTGCGGCTGCGCGAGCAGCTCCTCGCAGCCCGCTGATGCGCCCCGTCAGGGCGCGGCGGTCAGCGGTACAATAACCCCATGCGAATTCCGCGCGAGGACCCGTCGCCCGGCTCGAACCGAACGCTTCTGGTGGTCGGTGTCATCGGTATTCTGCTGGGCATTCTGATTCTGTGCGGAGCGGCAACCGGATTTGCCTGGCAACAGTCGCCCGTTTTGGGCTACGTCATCGGTTTCGCGATGATCTTTTTTGGCGTCCTGCGTGTGATTCGCGGAAGACGCGGACAGCGACGATAAGGAATAAACAATTGGCAGTCAGACCCGAAGAGATTACCAGCATCCTGGAGCGAGAGCTGGACGCATACAGCAGCAATGTCGAGGAGGTCGGCGTCGGGACCGTGCTCCAGGTCGGTGACGGCGTCGCGCGCGTCTATGGGCTGCGCGACTGCGCGGTCGCCGAGCTGCTGGAGTTCCCCGGCGGGGTCGTCGGTATGGCTCTCAATCTGGAAGAGGATAACGTCGGCGTCGTCATCCTGGGCCAGGGCGGGCACATTCGCGAGGGCGATACGGTCAAGCGCACCGGTCGCATCGTCGAGGTGCCGGTCGGTGAGGCGCTGATCGGGCGCGTCGTGAATCCACTCGGTATCGCCATTGATGACGGCGGCCCCATCGTCGCGCAAGGCTCACGGCTGCTGGAGACAATGGCTCCGGGCGTTGTGGACCGTCAGCCGGTCAAGGAGCCGATGTACACCGGCATCAAGGCGATTGACGCCATGCTTGCCATCGGGCGCGGGCAGCGCGAGCTAATCATCGGCGACCGTCAGACCGGAAAGACCGCCGTCGCGATTGACACGATCATCAACCAGAAGGGCAAAGACGTCTTCTGCTTCTATGTCGCCATCGGTCAGAAGGGTTCGACCATCCGCCAGGTCGTGGAGACACTGCGCAAGAACGGCGCGATGGAATACACCACCGTGGTTGCCGCGACTGCTGACGATGCCGCCGCGCTCCAGTACATCGCCCCTTATGCGGGCTGCGCGATGGCGGAGTACTTCCGCGATTCAGGTCGCCATGCCCTGATCGTATACGATGACCTTTCCAAGCAGGCGGTCGCATACCGCCAGGTCTCCCTGCTGCTGCGGCGTCCGCCGGGTCGTGAGGCGTACCCCGGCGACGTTTTCTATCTGCACTCTCGGCTGCTGGAGCGCGCCTCCAAGCTGTCCAACGAGCGAGGCGGCGGGTCTCTGACCGCGCTTCCGATCATCGAGACGCAGGCGGGCGATGTTTCGGCCTATATCCCGACGAACGTGATCTCCATCACGGACGGTCAGATCTTTCTGGAAGCGGACCTGTTCAACTCCGGCGTCCGCCCCGCAATCAACGTCGGTATCTCCGTTTCCCGTGTCGGTGGCAACGCGCAGATCAAGGCCATGAAGCAGGTCGCCGGTAAGATCAAGCTGGAACTGGCCCAGTACCGCGAGGTGCAGGCATTCTCGCAGTTCGCCTCGGACCTGGATAAGGCCACCCAGCAGCAGCTAAACCGGGGCCAGCGGCTCGTGGAGCTTCTGAAACAGCCGCAGTATCAGCCGATGGAGGTCGAGGACCAGGTGATCGGTATCTTCGCCGCGTCGAACGCCTTCCTGGACGACCTGCCGGTGGAATCCGTGCGGCGCTTCGAGGCCGAACTACTGGCCTTTGTCCACGAGAAGTACCCGGAGATCCCGGTAGCTATCGTACAGAGCAAGGCGCTTTCCGACGATGCCCAGACGACACTCAAGCGGGCGGTCACCGAGTTCAAGGGCCAGTTCAAGCCTTAGAACAAGGCCGCTCCAATGTCCATTATAAGCCACCTGGCAAACTTGCCAGGTGGCTTTTTTTTGCGTGTTTTATGCAGTCGGTACCCTTTCCCGCCCCTGTACAAAGGGAGCCGTTTGCTCGTAGAATAGGGGGACATTAATTCACAGGCTCGTCGCAGCACGACTCCGACGTAGAAAGGAACTGTTCGATGGAAAAAACGCGATTGAGATTCTGCCGGTCCCCGTTCTTATGGCTTGGGGCGGCACTATCGTGCACTCTCCTGCCAGGGGCTATGGCAGAGGCACAGACGGACTTCACTGTGGTCATGAGCGGGCTAAACAACCCACGCGGTCTCGCCTTTGGCCAAAATGGCGGTTTGTATGTCACCGAGGCGGGAAGCGGGGGCGGCGGCGCCAGCATTGTCGGGGCCAACGGGGACACGGAGTCCTACGGTGCGACCGGTGGGGTGAGCCTGCTTCTGGGCGGCGTCCAGTCGCGGGTACTTTCCGGTGCCCCGTCGCTTGCCTCGCAGGCCGGGCTGAATCCCGGCAATGGGGCGACCGGGCTGAATGACATCGCGTTTTTTGGGAGCCAGGCCTACGGCGTGGTCGGCTTTGTCAGCAACCCTGCGCTCCGCTCCAGTCTTGGCGTGGTGGGCGACCAGTTTGCTCAAATAGTACGGCTATCGCTCGATGGCAGCAACACCATCGAAAATGTCGCGGACCTGGGGTTACACGAGACCAATGCGAACCCGGACGCTCCTGAACTCAACAGCAATCCCTTTAGCTTGGCGGTCCTGCCCAGTGGTGCGCTGATCGCGGTGGATGCGGGCGGAAATGATCTGCTGGGGGTGACGCCCGAAGGCGCGGTCAGTACGCTCTCCGTGGTCCCCGCACAACTCAATCCCTTGCCGTTCGGACCGCCCTTCTATCAGGCCGTGCCCACCGGGGTCGCGGTGGGGGCGGATGGCGCCTACTACTTTGGGGAGCTGACCGGCGTTCCATTTCCGGTCGGTGGCGCGGACATCTACCGTTACGACCCCCTCACCGGCATCAGGACGGTTGCCTACAGCGGCTTCACGAATCTTATTGACCTTGCCTTCGCCCCCGATGGCAGCCTGTATGCTCTTCAGCTCACCACGAACGGCCTGGCAGGCAGTCCGCCCGGCCCCGGCTTGCTGACCCGCATTGGCACGGATGGGACACGCACGGTTATCGAGAACCAGAGACTCTTCTTCCCGACCGCGCTCGCGATCGGTCTCGATAATGCGGTCTATGTTTCCAATCAGGGGATCTTCGCGGGGGGCGGTCAGGTGGTGCGCATCACGACGGCGGCTCCGGAGCCGGGCAGTGCGCCCCTGCTCGCTCTGGGCGGCCTGCTGAGCCTGATCGGGTATATCCGCAAGCGAACGAACGACTCGCGGCGGCAGATTCCGGCCTGACCTATCGGCGTGAGGCCAGGATAGGGCCGGGAGCAAAAGTGCTTGCCCGATGCGCGACTCGTACATCGGGCAAGCGCTCTTCTCCTACTTCTTTTTCCCGTCCTTGTTGACGGGAGCGACGACCGCCTCTGCTGCCGACGGGAACTGGATACTTGCGATCAGGCTGTCGAAGGCCGGAACCAGGGTCGCGAACTTCTCGGCATCCGCGGTGAAAATAAACATATAGCCGACATCTTTATGGACGAATAACACCTGTTTGTTGCGCAAAAGCTGCTTGGTCTTATCCGAAGCGAAGCGGAAGGTGGACGACACAAACGGCGTGCTGGCGCCCGCGACGGTGATGTTCCCCTGCGCGACCTGCTTGTAGTCCCGGATCTCTTTCTTCTCGCCGAACTGCTTGCCGATCTGCTCGATGATGTCCTTGCTTATCACGGCGTTCTTGGGCAGATTGTTGAACAGAACCAGCTCGATGTGCGACTTGAATCCATTGATGGATACGCCGTAGGCTTCGTAGGCGTCGCTGCTGGTAAGCTCCTTGCTGCCTTCTTTTGGCTGCTGGAACCCTTCCGGCTGCGTGAAGTCAAGGTCAATATCCTTGAAACGCAGCGGCTGCGCGGGAGTGGCGGGTCCCCCGGCCTTTGGCGAAGGAGCAGGGGCATTTTTGGTGGGCTGGGCCAGGACGGACAGGGGTAAAGACACGATCCCTGACAGAGCAGCGGCGACAATGAAAGGCGCGGAGCGCACCGGATGGTTACTTCTCATTCTTCCAGTGAACCCTGAGACCGGCGTTTTTGCAAGCAGGTGGGCACCTCAGGGGAGTACGCTCCAGAGCCAGTGGCATCGGAAAACGGAACGTTTCCTCAACCCCTTTGTCTAGACGGGTGAACGGAATAAAAATCGTTCAATGACCGCTCCGCTTCGGCGGGGCGATGCACCTAACCGCAACGGAAAATATGGGCACATTGCCGTGTCTCGGAAGAAAGGGGCAGGCAAATGGGCCTGATAGTCGCAACAGCGGCAGCGTTCACGCTGTCTTACGTTATCTCGGCTATCGGAACCCGGCTAGCACTCGCCGAGAACCGATAGTCACCTGACCGGGAAGGCCCCACGGAGACTTACTAGTAAGTCTCCGTGGGGCCTTTCTCTGCGGAGCCTCCCGCGTCACTATGCGTTTGCCAGCGCCTCTTCCATCAGGCGATTGATGTCATCGGGGCGGGCGCGGCCTTTTGCCGCTTTCATCACCTGTCCAACCAGGAAGCCCCGGCTCTTTTCATTGCCCCCCTTGATCTTCGCGACCACATCCGGGTTCGCGGCAATGACCCCGGCGACAATACCAGCCACCTCATCCGCGCCGGAAACGGTCAGCCCAAGATCCGCGACCACCTGGGATGCGGTCTTGCCGGATACGAACATCTCCTCGATCACCTGCTTGGCGATCTTTCCCGTGATAGTCCCGGCGACAATCAGATTGACCAGATCAGCCAGAGCGGCGGCAGTGACCGGAGTTTCTGATACGGGCGTCCCGGCGGCGTTGGCGAGTCGGGTCAGATCACCGAGCAGCCAGTTAGCGACCGCCTTCGCGTCTTTCGCGGCTTTTGCTGACTCCTCGAAGAAATCCGCCGTCGCGCGGTCAGAGACTAATTGCAGGGCATCGGCGGCGGGCAGTTCGTACTGCTCCCGCAGACGACGCGTCCGGGCCAGCGGCAGTTCAGGCAGCGAGGCACGGACGCTCTCGATATACTCGGTGTCGAAATCAATCGGGATGAGGTCCGGCTCGGGGAAGTAGCGGTATTCCTGTTCCACCTCTTTGAGCCGCTGCAGGACCGTCACGCCCTTTTCCTCGTCCCATCCGTAGGTGGCTTGGATCACGACCCGGCCCGCCTCGATCTCGGCGGCCTGGCGCTGCGCCTCGTACTCGACACCGCGCTGAACGGCCCGGAACGAGTTCAGGTTTTTCAGTTCGGTCTTCACCCCGAACATCTCCGACCCGACCGGACGGATACTGGGGTTCGGCTCCGCCCGCAGACTACCCTGTTCCATGCGTCCATCGCTGACATTGAGGTACAGCAGCACGGAGCGGAGCGCTTCGGCGTACAGGCGCGCCTCCTCACCACTTTCAATGTCCGGCGGAAACGCGGTCACGATCTCCATCAGCGGCACACCCGACCGGTTGTAGTCCATCACCGAGTAGCCCGCGCCGTCGGAGTGGATGGACTTGCCGGTGTCCTCCTCCAGATGGACGCGCGTGATGCGGATCTGCTTGACCGATCCATCCGCCTTTTCGATCTCCAGATACCCATTGACACCGATCGGCGTGCTGCCGTACTGCGAGATCTGGTAGCCTTTGGGAAGGTCCGGGTAGAAGTAGTTTTTTCGATGAAAGATGGTGTGCAGAGAAATCTCACAGTGAAGCGCGAGCGCGGTCCGCAGTACCTGCTCCACCGCAGCCTTATTAAAGACCGGCAGGCTCCCCGGCAGTCCCAGGCAGACCGGGCAGGTGCGCGTGTTCGGCTCCCCGCCAAACTCATTTCGGCAGCCGCAAAACATCTTCGACTGGGTCAGGAGTTCCGCATGGCACTCCATCCCGACTTTGACTTCATACTCCGTTTGGCTCATACGTCTATTTTACAGCCCGGTGTCAAATAAGTCGCCGACCCGGCAACGAAAACCGGGTAAAAGCGTGCCGCCGTCCAGATCGTCCTCCGGCCCGCGTTCCACGCTCACGGTCGGGGTGGCGAAGACACGGAGCGTCCGTGTTTGTGGAAAAAGATGCCAGACAAGGGTCGCCCCCGACTCGAAGTACTCATCTACTTTACGCGCAACGTCCGCAGGCTCCTCGGACGGTGAGAGGATCTCTACACACAGGTCGGGAGCCGCCGCCCCAAAGCCAGGCTGGGGTCGTACCTCGCTGATACGCTCTCTGCGCGTAAATGACACGTCAGGAATGCGGATATTCCCCCCCCTCATTCGGCAGCCCGCTTCGCCTCCTGTCACGTAGCCAAGCGGCATCGCGATTGGCAACAGGCGGCTCAAAAGCAGCATTTTTATCAGGTCATGGTCAAAAGAAGTTGGCACCGCTACCGGCTCTCCCTCCACGAGTTCCCACTTATTCCCATCTTCGGGCAGGCGAAGGTACTCGTCTTCGGTCATCCGGTGGCGCGGCGAAGCGGACGCATCAAGGACAGCGTTCATGGCTTGGGTTCTCCCGATCGCATTGTAACATCCGGGCGGCGGTCGTCAACGGCTCCCGCTTCGGCCCAAGGTTCCGATCGGAAAGACCGCCGTCAGAAACAGCGGGGGGCCGGGCAGCAAACCCGCCCCCCCCAGTTGTGGTGGTGGCTGACAATAAGTGCATCCCAATCAGGT
>JACMJB010000342.1 GCA_014380815.1 Armatimonadota bacterium | reverse complement strand
GCCTGCGCGTCCTCGACCAGATGCAGGATTCGGGCAAGGGTAGAGTCCTCCGGCAGAGCTGTGACTTGCACCAGCAGACTGCCGTTGCCGTTCACCGAACCGGCAAAGACCGTGTCGCCGCGCCGCGTGTCGCGCGGCAGCGACTCGCCGGTGATCGCTGCCTCAATCAGAGTGGACTCTCCGGAAATGATGACGCCATCCGCGGCAAGTCTCGTACCGGGCCTCACGACCAGCACATCGCCAAGAGCAAGCCGGGACGTGGGAACGGTCTCCTGGCTCAGTGTCCCTGCCCGCTGCACGATGGCCTCCGGGGGGGCGGCGTCGACCAAGGCAGCGAGTGATCGGCGCGTGCGTTCCATGGCGACCCCCTCCAGGGCCTCGCCCAGCGCGTAAAGAAAGACGACCGCCGCTGCCTCGCTCCATTCTCCCAAACACGCCGCGCCGACCGCGGCGACCGCCATCAAAAGATTGGTCCCGACGATCCGTGATCGCAGCGCGCGCACCCCGGAGACGGCGAACCGCCATCCGCCCAGTGCAAGGCTGATCGCGTAAAGGCTTGTCGTCGCCGATGCAGGAATGGACCCGCCCAGAACGGGCATCTGCTCCCCCAGCAGCCCCGCCGCAAGCAGCCCGCCTGAAATCCCGACCCGCCACAGATCGCGCCCCCGGCCGGGCATGGTCGCTCCCGTACCCGGAGCCGGATCTGGCGCGCTATCCACCGCTTCGCGATCGCTTCGGGACAGAGTAAAACCCAGATCACGTACTCGCTTCTCGATCAGCTCCGCCACGGCTGGTTCGCCCCGGTCGGCGAGGTGCTGATGCTCGACCCGCATTCGTGATGCGGAGAAATTCACCGATGCGGACAGGACCCCCGGCACGGAAGAGACCGTCTTCTCCACGGAAAGCGCGCAGTTCGCGCAGTCCATACCCCCGATCTGATACGTCTGATGCCCGAACTCCGAGGCGAGGCGACGGGCTGCCTCCTCCGTTCGGGACTGGACCTCGTGCGCCGTGACGCGGGAGGGATCGAAGGCAATACGCAGGGTCGCGGTCGCGGAACTGACGGACGCGCGCTGCACGCCCGGAATGCTCTCGACACGCCGCACCAGGCGGTCTGCGCAGGAGACGCAGGCATCCGCGACACTCCCGCGAAGGGGAATTGCCAGACTCGCCATTTCATCGGCGATCAGGGTGGGGGACATCTCCGCCATCGGGTTATCCTGTCGCCTCACGAACATGCTCCAGACCCAGCTCTATCAGGCCCCGCACATGGCTGTCGTCCAGCGAGTAGAAGACATTGCGCCCGCTTCGCTCCGCGCGAACCAGGCGCAGTGCACGGAGGAGCCGAAGCTGGTGCGAGACATTCGACTGGCGCAGCTCCAGCAACGCGCAAAGGTCGCAGACGCAAAGCGACCGGGCGCGAGCGAGCGCCTCTAGAATCCGGAGCCGGTTCGGTTCCCCCAGCGCAGCGAAGATCTCACCGAGCCGCAGGGCGTCCGTGGGGCACAGATTGCCGGTCCGCAGCGCCGCGACCCGTGCCGTATCCACCGCAGTTACCTCGCAGGCTTCGGCGGTAAGCCCCCGCGCCGGGACCGTCGGCCTCACCATGTCATATGAATGAATGTTCATGTATCTGCTCTATTGTACCAGTTTGGACCACAGCAGGCAAGGGAGAATTGGGTACATCGAAGGCGGCGGACCGTTGGGGCCGCCGGAGATGAGGAGGGGCCGATGCTGCGCCGGATCTGGCGGGAAAATAGTCTGTCTATTGTGTTGTTTTTTCTCTTTGCGACTGTGCTGATGGGACAGATCGGGGTTGGGCGCGCGGAGTACAATCACGAGCGCAGCGAGCGAGGGCAACCCCCCCTCTCCCTGGCGCCGTACCTGACCTCGGGCCACTTTATCGAGGCCACGTTCGAGAATTGGGAGTCCGAGTTTCTGCAGATCGCGGCCTACGTTCTGCTGACCATCTTTCTGCGACAGAAAGGCTCGCCGGACTCTAAAAAGCTGGAAGGAGATGACCCTTTCGACGAACCTTCCAAGAACCCGAGAGGTCTGGGAGCAGCGCCGAAATGGCTTTACGAAAACTCGCTCACTCTTGCCTTGTTGACCCTCTTCTTGATCAGTTTCGGGCTGCATGGCGCGGGGGGGATGCATCTGTATAACGAGGAGCAGGCGGCAAAGGGAGAAGAAACGGTCTCGCTGCTCGGTTTTCTGGGCACTTCCCGCTTTTGGTTTCAGTCGTTTCAGAACTGGCAGAGCGAGTTTCTTTCCGTCGGGGTGTTGGTGATATTCACCATTTTTCTGCGACAGAAAGGCTCGCCGGAATCAAAGCCCGTGGATGCTGCTAACGAGGAGACCGGCGGATGATCCGCCGCGATGCTGTCTTGACACCCAGGAAGGGCACCGTTATAATACCGGCATTGTTCAGGGGTTATTCTGGCAGGGGCGAAAGCCCGAAAGTCCCGCCAGTGAAGCAGGTAAAGCGACGATGGCAGTGGCAGGACAGGGCACAGTGAAAACACGAGGCGATGGCGCTTCCCGCGACGCCGACGGTACCGCCGTCCCGCCGGTCACCTCTCTGGACCAGACCCCGAATAGCCATATCGCCGATGCCATCCGGCGCGGCGCGGCGAACCCACTGGGCGCTCCGGTCACCAGCATCAAGGGGGTCGGCGAAAAGATCGCCGATATTCTCCAAAAACTTGACCTCTATACGGTCGAGGACCTCCTGACCCACTACCCGCGCCGCTACGAGGACCGCTCCCGCTTTGTCCAGATCGCGGACCTCAAAGATGGAGACACCGCGACCATCGCGGGCAAAGTCACGGCGGTCGAGAACCGGCCCACTAAAAACCGCCTGGTCATTACCAAAGTCTCGCTCGAAGACGACGCCAAAGGGGTCGCGACGCTCACCTGGTTCAACCAGTGGCGCATGAAGCAGGTCTTCGAGAAACTGGTGGGAAAGCGGCTGGTCGCTTACGGTACGGTTAAGCGCGGCTATACCGCCGTTGAGTTGACCCAGCCGGAGTGGGAGGCGCTCGACGAAGGCGATGAGAGCGATTCGCTGAGTATCGGGCGCATCGTGCCGATCTACCCCGCCACGGAGGGCATCGGGCAGAACCGGCTCCGTAAACTGGTCTTCGCGGCTGTCCAGCAGTTCGCGGATCTTGCCACCGACCCACTGCCCGAAGCGCAGCGCGGGGACCGCGCCCTGCCGCGCCTCCCCGATGCCCTGCGCGGGGTCCACTTTCCCGAAAGCCTGGGACAGCTCGAAAACGCCCGCCGTCGCCTGGTCTACGATGAGCTTCTCACCATGCAGCTTCTGCTCGCGGGACGCAAGATGGCCCAGCAGCAGACTTCGGGGATCGCCTTTGCGGACGCACTTTCGCCCGTCGCCGAATTTGAGCAGAAGCTGCCCTTCTCGCTGACCCGCGCCCAGCAGCGCGTGCTTCGGGAGATCGCGGATGATATGGCATCGTCCCACGCCATGAACCGTCTCGTGCAGGGAGATGTAGGATCGGGAAAGACGGCGGTGGCGATGGGGGCAATGCTGATCGCTGTCCGCAACGGCTATCAGGCCGCGATGATGGCCCCAACGGAGATTCTTGCCGAACAGCACCTCCGGGGTATCCGCGCGGTCCTGGAAGCGGAGCTTGGCGTTCGGGTGGACCTTCTGACCGGGTCACGACCCGCCCGCGAAAAAGAGGCGGTGCGTCAGCGGGTCGCATCGGGGGAAACAGGGATCGTTGTCGGAACCCACGCCTTGATTCAGGAGGGGGTCAGCTTCGCCCGCCTCGGCCTTGCCGTGATTGACGAGCAACACCGCTTCGGCGTGCTGCAGCGGGCCGCGCTGACAGGTAAGGGGGCATCGCCGGACGTGCTGGTCATGACCGCCACCCCGATCCCACGGACCCTGACCCTGACTGTGTACGGCGACCTGGATGTCAGTGTCATTGACGAACTGCCACCGGGACGCAAGCCGATCAAGACTCATTGGAAGCGCGCGTCCGACAAAACATCGGTCTACGAAGGGGTCCGCAAGCTCCTCGCCGAGGGACGGCAGGCGTTTGTGGTCTGCCCACTGATCGAAGAGTCCGAAAAAATGCAGGCCCGTGCGGCGACTGAACTTGCTTCGCACCTTGCGCTACACGTTTTCCCAGAGTACAAGGTCGGTCTGCTGCATGGGCAGATAGCTTCCGAGGAAAAAGACAGCGTTATGGGGCAGTTCCGGTCCGGTGCAGTGCACCTGCTGGTAGCTACCACGGTGATCGAGGTAGGGGTGGACGTACCAAACGCCGTCGTTATGGTGATTGAGGATGCGGACCGATTCGGCCTCGCCCAGCTACATCAGCTTCGGGGGCGGGTCGGGCGCGGCGCACACGCTTCGTTCTGTATTCTGCTCGCGGACCCGAAGAATCCGGAGGGAGAGGAGCGGATGCGTGTTTTGTGCGAAACCAACGACGGCTTCAGGATCGCCGAGGAGGATCTGAGACTGCGGGGACCAGGCGAGTTCTACGGCGTCCGTCAGTCCGGGCTGCCGTCGCTCAAGATCGCGGACGTTCTGCGGGACATGGACATTCTGCGTGAAGCCCGCGCGGATGCCTTCGCCCTGCTCGCCGCTGACCCAAAATTAGCAAAGCCGGAACATCGCGCCCTGCGCGACGGGGTGATCGCTAAGCGCCGGACCGTCGAACTGGTGACGGCGGCTCAGTGAAAACCCCCGAAAAAGCGCTTGCCGCGGTCTATCCCGGCTCTTTCGACCCGGCGACGAATGGTCATTTGGATGTCATCGAGCGGGCCGCGACGACGTTTGACCGTCTGGTGGTGGCGGTGGGGCGCAATTCAACGAAGACGCCGCTGTTCACGCCGGATGAGCGGGTCGAGATCCTGCGCGCCTGCTGTACGCCATGGCCCAACGTTTCCGTGACCACGTTCGATGGGATGCTGGTAAACTTTGCACGGGAGCGGGGAGCGCGGGTCCTGATCAAGGGGCTGCGCGCCGTCAGCGACTTTGAATACGAATTTCAAATGGCCCTGGCAAACCGCCACCTTGCGCCGGACATCGAGACACTGTTTCTGATGGCGGGCGCGGAGCACCTGTATCTTTCCTCCTCCATCGTTAAAGAGATCGCACGCCTGGGTGGGGACATCGCCGCCCTGGTTCCGCCTCCGGTCGAGGCACGTTTGAAGGAAAAGTTCGCCCGGCCCGCAGCCAACCCATTACCCGCCGGGGACGAACCGTTGAAGACTTAAAAAGCCGCATAAGGGAGCGTGACCGCTATAGATACCTACAAAGTGCTGGACCAGTTGGAGACATTGGTCGAGGACAGCAAGAAGTTCATGGGGTTCGTGAAGCTGGACGAGGAAGAGTTCTTCATGCTCGTCAGCAAGCTTCGCGCGTCCCTGCCGGAAGACGTGCGCCGCGCGGGCAAGATCACCCAAAATTCCGACAAGATCATGGAAGCCGCCCAGTCCGAGGCAGAGATGGCGCTGGAATCGGCGCGAGCCGACGGTCAGCGAGTTCTGTCGGAGTCGAAGACCGAGGCGGAGCGGATTCTTGGCGAGGCGAAAGCTCACTGCGAAGCGCTGGTCCAGCAGAGCGAGATCCAGCGAATCGCCACCGCTCAGGCACGGGAGATCGTCGCCCAGGCAGGGCAGGAGGCAGACGATATCCGGGCGGGGGCCGATGACTATGCCCGCGATATTCTGATGACGCTGGAAGAGCAGGTTGCCGAGGCGATGGGGCAG
>JACMJB010000341.1 GCA_014380815.1 Armatimonadota bacterium | reverse complement strand
TCCAGCTTGCGCCGGATCGCTGTTCCCAGTAGGGTGCCTCCTCAATAAGTACTCGCAGTGCGGTTGATGCAGCCAACGCAGTCTTCTCCTTCGACACGGAACGGAATGGTTCAATCCTGCGCTTAGATTCCACCCGGACCACCGAGTCCCTTCCCATTTTCGGCAGGGTGTTCTAAAACTCCCGGTTATTTGCTACAATAGGGATGATGGGTGATCCGATCTGGGTGGATTACGACTGCGTGACTGCGGTAGACACGCCTGAGAAGCTTGCGGCGATGACGCGTTCCGGGCGGCACCTTGTGCTGCGGTTTCCCGTTCTCACGGCGGACGAGCGAGCCGCTTTGATCGCAAGCCTTTCCGCTGCCCTTGGCGATCACGCGGTGTTCGACAGTGGCGGACCAAACCATTCCTGGGTCACCGTCCTGCCGGTCGTCGCCCGGTCGCGGATTCTCGAACGCCGCGCGCCGATCTTCCACGCCCTTGCCGAGTACAAGCGGCTCTGCGCGACGCTTGCCGAGCAGTACACGAGCGGTACGCTGTCGGGGGAATGGCAGGCCAGCGAACACGGCGATCACTGCTGCTTCCTGAACCGGCGAACGGGTCAGAGGGTCGAAGCTCCTCTGACGGGGGAGGCCGATCCTGGGCGTGTGGACCCCTATTTTTTGGCTCTCTTCCTCCGCTCGACGGCGGGATTCGAGTCCGTGGCGGAGTTGGTCACCAACGACTTCCATGACGTGGACCGTATGCTCCGTATCGTCGCCGATGGGCTTGAGCCGGGGGATGATCGTTAACAGCTGCTGAAATCCGGGTACAGCACCTTCGCAAATGGACCGAACACCGGGGCCGCAAAAGCGGCCCCGAAAACAACGGAGACCGAATAGCCGATGATCGTTATTGTGATGGGTGTGTCCGCATCGGGGAAAACGGAGGTCGGCGAACTGCTGGCCCCCCTGATCGGCGGCGAGTTTCTGGATGCGGACGATTTCCATTCGCCGGAGAACAAGCACAAGATGGAGAGCCGGGTCCCGCTCACCGATGAGGACCGCGCACCATGGCTAGCGACACTCCGGCGGCTGATCGAGGAGCGGCTGGACCGAGAAACCCCGATGGTCCTTGCCTGCTCTGCCCTGAAACGAGAGTACCGCTACCAGCTACGTGTGGACCAGCGAAAGGTCGTGCTGGCTTACCTCAAGGGAAGCGTGGATGGGATCGCGAAGCGGATCCAGGAGCGGGAGCATGAGTATTTTCGGGGGCTGGATATGCTGGTAAGTCAGCTTTGCACGTTGGAGGAGCCGCTTCAATGGGAGAATGCTCTGGTGCTGGACCGGACCAAAGAGTGGAGTGCCAACGCCGCTGAGATCAAGGCGCACTACAAGCTGTAGCGCGCCCTGACCCCTCGCTTATTTTCGCATCTCCTCGAAGGTGGGAAGCAGGGCATCGAGGTAGCGCTGGTAACCTGCCGACGTTGGATGGAGATAGTCGCCCATCACGGCCTTGGAGATGCGCCCGTCCGGTTCCAGAAAAGCGTTCCCGATGTCCAGGAAGCGAACGCTTCTTCCGTCCGCTATCTTCGCGTACTGCGCGTTGATCGCTTTGATACGGACGCGGGTGCCGTCCGTGGGGCTTTCGATGGCGGGAAGGATGCCAAGCAGCAGAATCTTCGACTGCGGCTGCTTTTCACGGAGCGTTTTGACCAGCTTCGCGGTCCCCTGCGCGATCTCGTCGCTGGTCCCTTTTTTGCCCCAGAAGTTATTGATCCCGATCATCAGCACGATCAGTTTAGGCGTCAGCGGGTCCAGTTCGCCGTGGTCCACCCGCCACTGTAGCTGCTGAACGCCATCGCCACCGATCCCGAAGTTGACCGCGCCCGCTGGCGCGAAGTGCTTTTGCCACAGCGCCTTGTCCCAGCTCTGCGTGATCGAATCACCGAGAAACACGACTTTGATCTTCGATGCATCGCGCCGGGCTTTCGCGACAAAGTCTTCGTGAAGGTTCCTCCACCCCTTCGGGTATTCGGGCCAGTACCCCGGCGACGGCACCAGCGGATTCTGCGTTTCGGCAGCGGGCACGGCAGCCGATGCCGAGTTTACGGGTTTGCCGTTGGCGGTAAGTTTGACCTCATCCAGCCATGCCTTCCCGGTCCCCTCCACCAGCAGAGTGACCGCGGCGCGGGCGGCGCCAGGAGGCAGCGCTACGTCGCCCGTGAAGCTGGTCCATTCGGAATCGTTCTGGGCGTATTTCACCTGCTTGAACTCGAGGGCCTTCCAGTCGGCGGTGAAGGATTGGATGGCGACATTGACCTTGACTTTCCCCTGGGATTTGACCGCACCCGATAGGCTAAGCCGGGTTCCCGCCGGGGCGTCTATCGTCTGGGCTGCCTGCCCCATTGCGTCCGCGCCGCCCGTGTCCAGTCGCAGGGCGGCGGGGCCGGCCTTGTAGATCTGGGCGTCCCGTACGAGGCTCAGTTTACCGCGCCCTGTCCAGGCGATTCGCCAATCGGTGGGTGTCTGCGTGCCAGCGCTCATATCGCCGTTCTTCAGACTCCCGACCCGCAGAGCCGCCGGTGCGGGAGCAGGCGGCGGGATCGCGGAGGCGAACCGGTTATCGTCTGCCGTGGCGACGTAGGACTTTGGGGTGGTGGATGGGACGTAGTTTTTGGGCCACTGCGTCACAAAGTAGCCGCGCCCGAACGATCCGAAGACGAGTCGGCCCGGTGTCCAAGGGTCAAAGGCGATGGCGTAGCCGCGTGTCATGGCGAGGCCGTTATTCGCCTGCCGCCACGTTTTGCCCGCGTCGGCGGAAAGCCAGACACCGCTTGCGCTGGAGTGGTCGTGGTAGGGGTCGTCATTGGTCGCGACGGCAAGACGGCTGGGGTTTGCCGGGTCCACGGCGACATTCGCGACAAACGGGTCGTCGAGCAGGCGCGTCCATGTTCCCTTCTCCCGCCGCCATAGACCGCCGCGCTCGCTGCGGTGCGCCGCCACATATACGCGCCCCAGAGTGTCCAGGGTAATGCGACCCGCGGCTTTCGGTCCGCCGAGGGGCACGAAACTCGCGCCGCTGTCCACGGTTTCGTACAGGCCCTTATCGCTGGTCACATAGAAGTGCGCGGGATCGTTCGGGTCGCCCGCGATCCAGCCCTTCCAGCCGTCGAGGGAGGTTTTCCCCCACGTTTCCCCGGCGTCCGCGCTATGGTAGAGCGCGCCGCCGATCGTGGTCCAAACATCGGCGGGACGATCCTTGTGCGCATAGATACCCAGTGGGACACCGCCACTGCTGTTGGTTTCCGGCAGGCCGCGCACCTTGCCCCCCAGCGTGGTCCAGGTTTTGCCGTCATCAAGGGTACGCCCGATCCCCAGGTACTGTCCGAACTGCCCGTAGGTGGCGTAGATTGCCTTCCCGGCGTAGACGGCATCGTTCCCCCCACCCCACGGCCATGGCTCCTTGCCATGGAAGGTCCAGGTCTGGAGATTGTCCTGGCTGCGCCACAGCTTTCCCGCATCCATTCCGATCAGCAGGGCATCCCCGGGGCGGGTGGGACTGAAGCGGAAATTCTGCGAACAGAGGCCGGAGTACCCACGTCCTATCCACGCATCGGGTCCGCTCTTGGGCGCGCGGTAAGCGGTGGCATCATCCCAGGTCTTCCCGCCGTCGCGGGTCCGGCTGATGAACTCGGAGTTGAAGGCGTATGCAACATTCGCGCTTTTTGGGTCCACGGTAAAGGTCGCCATGCTGAGGCCCGCCGGGTACGCGGTCTTTAGCTGGAAGACGCGGCGCTTGGAGGGATCATTGCTGTCCGACCCCAGGTTTGTTTTGGAAGCGACGGGCTGCCAGGTCACGCCGCCATCGCCGCTTCGGTAGTTCACCCCGGTAGACCAGGCACCGTCGTTGGTGTACAGCACCCGGGGGTCGCTTGGCGCGACCCCGACACCGTCATAGTGCGACGTTGTGTTGCCGTTCAGCCCCTGTACGTGCCTGCCCAGTCCCTGCGAACTTTCGCGCCAGTTTAGCCCCCCATCACTGGTTTTCCAGATACCACCGGGCGTCCGCTGCGTGGCGTCGAGGGTGGATTTGTAGCTGCCGACGGCGAGCCAGAGCGTGCCCGGAACTGTTGGGTGGAGCGCGAAGCGTGTGTAACCGGCCCCAGGTGGCAGCCCACGGACACGGCGGCTCCAGGTCCTGCCGTTGTCGGCGCTGGTCAGAAACCCGGCGTCCGAGGCGGTGATATAGAGAACGCCTTTCCTGCCCGCCGCGCCGGGGGCATACAGAGCGCAGGTGATGTTGCGTCCCTCTGCACCGGGGGCGGAGGATGCCCCATCGGGGGTAATCGTCGTCAGACGGCTCCAGTTCTCGCCGCCATTTCGGCTTTCCCAGATCGCCCCCCAGAGCGGTTTCCCCGGAGATTGCCAGAAACGGCTCGATCCGCCGAAGGCGAGCAGGTGATTCGGGTCTGCCGGATCGTACAGCACTTTCTGGATGGGTGCGCTGTACTGTCCACTGGCAGCGGGGGGAAACCCGCCGCGCTTCTCGTGCCAGGTCCTGCCACCGTCGCGGCTGAGGTACGGCCCGCTCATCGTTCCGACCCAGACGGTCTTCGGGTCGGTGGGGTGCCAGGTGAAGTCGGCGATCTCCCAGGATTTGAAGCCCGTGGTGGACTGCCAGTGGTCACCACCATCCGTGCTAAGGCCCACCCCGAGCATGTCTCCCGCCACGAGCAGGTGCCGACTGTTGAAGGGGCTGACGGCCAGTGCGGTCATCGCGCCGCCACAGCCCGGCTCATTCAGTGTCCGCCAGACCAGGGGCTTGGCGGCAGGGACCCACCTGGAGCGCGGTTGTTTGGCGGCGGGCGGAGCCGCCGCGGCCTCCACGCCGGGTACTAAGGCAATGGAGATGCAGTAAGAGGTCAAGAGGGCAGTGCGTTTGAGGGTAGTCATCGTTTCGGGTTGATTTTCGAGTCGGTCAGGTCACTCACCACTCAGGGCCGAGTGGCGATAACAGGCGGCGGGGCCTCCGCGCGGGGCGCGGAGGCCCGCACGGCGGACAACCCTCCCTCTTTGGCACCGGGCGAGGCGATCCGCCACATTCCGAAGCACTGCCCGTTCACCCAGGCATCGCGTGTCACGGGGTCCACGCGGATCGCGGATACTTCATGCGGGCCATCCGCGCCCTCTTTGCTGAGGGGCGTGGTGACGGTAAGGTTGGTCCAGGTTGTGCCGCCGTCCGTGGAGCGGCAAACCGTGGCGTGGCTTGCGTACAGGTTGCGTGGTCCGCCGACGTATAGGACCGCCGGGACTTTGGGGTCAGCGGCGACGGTGGTGACACGAACATTGCCGTACTGATCGCGGGGGGTTTCCACGGTGCGCCAGGCTCCGTTCTCGAATGCTTTCAACCGCTCCTGCGAGGCCGCGTAGATTCGACCGGTCTTCTGGTCCACCGCAAGATCGTCTACCCCTCCTTCCACATCGGCGACCTTGGTCCAGGTGACACCCCGATCGTCCGAGCGCACCACAGTGCTCTTCTTTTTGCCGATCAGCGTGCCGGTAGCGAAGCGGCAGGTATAGACCCCATCACAGTCGCTCATGGGCCGCCAGGTGACCCCTTTATCGTCCGAGCGCAGATTCGAGGCGAACAGCACCCGGACATCCGCGGGGTCGCTGTAGGACACGTCCGGACCGGAAAAGGTGAGCGGCAGACCATCCGCGCCCGTAGCATTTGCCCAGGTCTTACCCCCGTCGCGCGAGAGACGCAGTGTCCGCTTACCGCCCCAGTCCGGCGCATCCCCGAACCACATCACGCGGGCGTCCACGGCGTGACCGCCGTAGCAGTATCCTCCCCACCCCCTGCCGCTCACGTCACGGTAGTTCCAGGTCTCACCACCATCCGTGGTAAATGCTCCGTTGTAATCCTGGAATGCCAGAAAGACCACGCCCGGCGCGTGGGCGCTGAAGCTGAACATTCCCCCCAGCATGACGCCGTTGTAACCGTTTGCGCTCCAAAGAAACGTCCGTCCACCATCGGTGGATTTGGTCACCCAGTCTCCGCCCAGGTTCCAGGCGATGTTCGGGTCGGTCGGATGCCAGGTCGCATACCCTTGACGAGCGTTCTGGGGAAGCGGGGCAAGCTTGCTGTCGGTGACAACGATCTGGAAGGTGCCGCCGCCGTCCTGACTGACATAACGGGTCCACTTCCAGTTGTCGCCG
>JACMJB010000340.1 GCA_014380815.1 Armatimonadota bacterium | reverse complement strand
GCGCTGCGCCTCGCCGCCCGCCAGAGTCCCCGCCGCCCGGTCCAGGGTCAGGTAGTTCAGACCCACATCCAGCAGAAACCCAAGGCGCGTTTGAATCTCTTTGACGATCTGCCGTGAGATCACGGCATCGCGGTCGGAGAGCGTTTCCTGAGTGTCCTCAAAGAAAACGGAGGCATGCTCGATGCTCTTGCGGGTTAGTTCCGAGATATTGATGCCACCGTAGGTGACCGCAAGGGCTTCGGGCTTCAAACGCCTGCCCTGGCACTCCGGGCAAGGCTTGGACGACATATACTGCTCGATGTCCTCTTTGATCGTGGAGGATGCGGTCTCCTTATAACGCCGGTCCAGAACCGCGATAGCCCCCTCCCAGTGTGTTTCAAAGTTGCGCTTCTTGCCGAAGCGGTTCTTGAACTGAACGGTGACCGTCCCTTTGACCCCGGTCATCAGGCCATCGAACTGCGCTTCGGTGGTATCGGAAAGCTTCGTCTGGGCAGTGAAGCCGAGCTTTTCGGCAACCGCGGCGAGGATCGCCGGATAGTACTCGCTCGACTTGCTCTGAAAGGGAATCAGAGCGCCCTCTTCCAGGCTCAGGTTGCGGTCGGGGGCGATCCGGTCCGGGTCGAACTCGGCCTGCGTCCCCAGGCCGTGGCAGGTCGGACAGGCCCCAAACGGTGAGTTAAAAGAAAAAGTGCGCGGCTCCACCTCGCCGATCGAGATGCCGCAAAAGGTGCAGGCGAATTTCTCCGAAAAAAGGAACTCCTCGCCATCCACGATCTGCACGGCGGCCATGCCCTTGCCGATCTTCAGCGAGGTCTCGATGGAGTCCGCGAGCCGCTTCTCGACACCCTCTTTGACGACAAGACGGTCCACAACCACATCAATATCGTGCTGCTTGTAGCGGTCGAGCGTGATCTCGTCGGAGGTTTCGTGCAGCGCACCATCCACTCGGACCCGCGCGAAGCCCTCGCGCTTGATCTCCTCCAACTCCTTGCGATACTCGCCCTTCCGCCCCCGAACAACGGGAGCAAGAATGTAGATGCGTGTCCCTTCCGGCATCTCCAAAACGCGGTCCACGATCTGGGAAGGCTGCTGCTGAGCGATAGGACGACCACAGTTCGGACAGTGCGGCTTGCCGACACGGGCATAGAGCAGGCGCAGGTAGTCGTAAACCTCCGTGACGGTTCCGACCGTCGAGCGGGGGTTGCGCGAGGTGGACTTCTGATCAATCGCGACCGCGGGGGAGAGACCGGTGATCTGGTCCACGTCCGGCTTATCCATCTGTCCCAAGAACTGCCGCGCGTACGCGGAAAGCGACTCGACATAACGGCGCTGCCCTTCGGCATAGAGCGTATCGAAGGCGAGCGACGATTTACCGGACCCCGAGAGACCCGTAATCACCACCAGCTTGTCACGCGGGATGTCTATATCAATGTTTTTGAGATTGTTCTGGCGCGCGCCGCGAACCGAAATCTTGTCGTGCTGGGAGGTGGATTTGGGGGAAGGCATTGGAACGGTTTCTCCACGGGTAAGAACCACCCGCTGCTGCCATGGTTCCTGGGAAGATGGCGAAAAGAACGGACGTTCGCCGGGCGGATTGTACCATGCCGAAAAGCCGAACCGCAACGCCGAAATGCGCCCTCAGTGAAACAGGGACAAAGAAAGGGCGCTGCTCCTGAAGCAGCGCCCCCTGGTGTTTTCTCATTCGCCATCATGCACGATTCAACGAACCGGGAAACTCCCCCGAGACCGATCGGCTACCGATTCCCCGGCGGGACGCTGCGGCGCGCCGCATCCTGTCGCATGGAATCCTGTATCTGTGCCTGGGGTGGATTCCCCCCCGGGACCGGTGCCGCAGGCGATGCGGCGACCGCGCGATCCGCCGCCTTAGGGGAGCAGCCTCCACTTATTACCAGGCCGAAAAAGAGACCCAGCAACGAGAAGCAAGTCACGAATTTCTTATTGCAGCCAAGACCCTGCAACTGGATTGAATTTCTCATTTCAGGCATCAGTAGGGAGCCGTAGGGTACCAGCCGAATTCTTCCTTTCGCCGCTCATATACACCGGGAATATACACGTTCTGGTACCATTTGAGCTTACCCTTGGCGAATGACTTCACATGTCCATCCGCAAATGCGACATTGGTGTTCCCGCTGTGTCGGTAACGAAGCGACCTTCCTCCCTCCCAGCGTGTATCCCCGTCGGGACTGTCTCGGTCGCGGACAACCGGCTGCGCATTCGGATCGTAGGTGCCGAGACTGCCATCTTTGGAAGGATCGTAATTCCCGTTTGTCAGGACGCTTCCGGTCCAGAACCCCTGAAGGGCCATGATGTCGGGATAGCCCCAGTTGACCCTCTGGCCGTTCCCTGCCGTGTAGGAGCCGCCATTGCGCCCCTTCTCGCCGATCATCATCTTATCCGCCGGTTCCTGGATCTCGGCGACCCCTACTGGGGGTCGCTTGCAGCCATTTCCATCCGCCGGGGGACACTCCTGAGTCCGCCCGAAGTTACCGGGCATCATGTCATTGACGCCGTAACCGCTCTGGTGGTCAGCACCGTCGGGCGGATCGGGCCAGGAAGAGCACTGAAAAACGCCGCCGCCCCAAACAAAATCGGTGCTTGGATCGTCGTTCGCTTTGGTGCCGTTCTTCACGTACGGCTGGATAGTCTGGTACCATGCCTGCCCCGTCCCGTCCTCGGAAAACGGGT
>JACMJB010000339.1 GCA_014380815.1 Armatimonadota bacterium | reverse complement strand
GGATTGCCGCCGCTCTGCTGCGCCTCGGGGTCTACGACGAAGACCTTCTGCCAGATGCCGCCTTTGTTCTGCCGCCGCTTGCAGGGCTTTCCGCCGGGGCGATCTGGGGCGCGGTGCGGCGAGTGGCCCCGCTCGCGGTCGCGCGGCTGGTGGAACAGCGGCTGGATCTCAAGGACCGGCTTTCCACCGCGCTGGCCCTCGCGACAGTGCCCGGTGGTGATGCTTTTGCCGCCCGCCAGATCGCCGATGCGGAAGGCCACGCCGCCCGCCTCGATACCCGAACCGCGATCCCGATGACGCCGCTTCCGCGCCGCGCCTGGGCCGCGCTCGCTGCCGTCTTTGCCGCGCTTTTGATCTGGCTTCTTCCGACTCTCCCCGCCTTCCAGTCTCCCGCCGAGCGCGCGGACCGTGCCGTCGTCAAAAAAACGGGGGAGCGCCTGGTTCGAATCGCCAAAGCTGCCGAGCGCCCACCGGGCGCAGCGCGGCTGGATGCGGCGGGAAAGGCCGCGGCGAAACTCGCGAAGCTGGGCCAGCAGATGCAGGGGGGAAGAATGCCCCGCCGCAAGGCGCTGATGAAACTGGCGAAACTGACCGGGGAGATCAAGCAGGCGCAGCAGGCCCTCGCGATGCAGACGGGCGACCCCAACGGTCTTGGGGCGGGTAAATCGCTTGCCGCCGCCGGGCGCGATCTGCAGAAGGCGCTCGATGCCGCCCTGAAGAGCGATCCAAACCGCCTGTCCCCAGGTCTGAAGGTCGGCGCGGACGGGCGACCCAACGACCCGCAGTCGTCTGAGGCACAAAAGAGCCGGGCCGCGGCGATGCGGGCCGTGCAGAAGGCGCTGGCGCAGAACAATGCTCCCTCTCTCGCTGACCAGCTCCGTAAACTTGCCGATGCCGCGTCGCGGGGCGAGCCGGGCGACCAGGCAGGACGGGAATCTCTGGCTGCGCAACTGGAGGCGCTGGGTAAATCGCTCGAAGGGACAAGCCTGAAAAAAGCCTCGGATGCACTCGCTGAGGCGGCCCGGGCACTGCGCAACGGAAACACGCCCAAGGCTGCTGAGAAACTGCGAGAAGCGGCGAAAAAGGCCGCCGAGGCTGGGATCAAAAGCGACGATGCCCGCGCGCTTTCGGAGATGGCTGAGGCCCTTCAGGGCAGCCCGGAGGGGGAAGGAACAGAGCAGCAGGTATCCGGCGACCAGATGGCAGAGGCCGCTTCCGGCGAGAACGCAGGCGATGCGTTTGGTGCCGACGGCATGCGCAAAGGGGATAAGGGCGCGTCCGGCAGCGGGGAAGGGCAGGCCAAAAACGGGCAGAGCGGGGAGGGCGGAGAACCCGGCAATGGAATCGGGACCGGGGCGGGTAAGCCCGGCGGCGAGCGAACCGTGGGGAAATCCACCGGCTATGCGGATGCCAGGGACGCTCCGTCCGGCAACAAGTTCCTGAACCGCGCGATGCAGAAAACGCCCCTCACCAGCGAGAAAGGCCAGCGCCTGATGGTCCCGACCGGAAACACCACGCGCATCGCGGGCAAACGCGGCGAAAAAGGCCGCGAGATGGTCACGTACACCCGTGGCGCGCCGGACAGGGCAAGCGCTTCGGTTCCCTACTACGAGGTGTACGGCAAGTACGCCCCCGCCGCCGAAAAAGCCCTGAGCCGCGAGGACATCCCCGCCACTTACAAGAAGCAGGTCAAAGACTACTTTGACGCCCTTCAACCCTCGGAGAAACCTTGAACTCCAACCGCCTTCTCTCAGGTTCAGTCGCTGGCCTTGCCTGGCTTCTGGTTGCCCCGGGCCGCATTCTAGCCACGGAGCCGGAGCCACCCGCGCCGATCCCCGCGTTTGGTGCGCCATCGGAGACAACCGGCCCCCGGCAGACCATCGGGACGCTGCTGGGAAATCTGACCTCGCCACTGAACAACGAGACGTCCGGGATCGCGGTCTCGCGCCGGAACCGCAAGTGGGGCGAGGAGGTCTTTTGGGTCCATAACGATTCCGGCGACGGTCCGTTTTTGTATGCCATCTCGCGGGATGGCGACCGCGAGGCGGTGGTCAAACTGCCGGTCGCGAAGGCAGTGGACTGGGAAGATATGGCCTGGGGTCCGGGGCCGGACGGCAAGGGTGACTTCCTCTATATCGGAGACATCGGTGACAACAACCGGAGCCGGACAGACTGCGTCGTCTACCGGATCGCCGAGCCGAAGCTGCCGGACGGGCTAAACCTCAGCAGCAAGGAGGAACCCCTGCCTGCCCAGGGGACGATGATCGCCCGGCGGTTTGTCTATCCGGACGGCCCGCACGATGCCGAAACGCTGCTGGTGCATCCCCGAAGCGGGGTGGTCTACCTGGTGACCAAAGAAAGAAACGGTCTCTCGAGCGTCTACAGGTTCCCTCCAGAGAGAGCAGAGGACACCGAAAAAGCGGTCACGCTAGTCAAGGTCGCCACCTTGACCGTTCCGGAAGAGTTCTCTTTGATCCCCCGCCAGATAACCGGGGGCAGTATCTCGCCGGATGGCAGGCGTGTCGCGTTCTGCACCTATGCCTCTGGATACGAAATGACGCTCCCCGCGAGTGCCACGGATTTCGACGCCATCTGGAAGACACCCCTGCGTCCGTTCAACCTGCCCCCGCTGCGCCAGACGGAGGCGCTCTGCTTCGCGCGGGATGGCAGATCGGTGATTGTCACCAGCGAAGGCACCGGCGCGCCGCTCTACGCCGTGAAGCGATAAACCAGCGATAAAACCGCGGCTAGCGGAGCAGTCCCGAGCCGCGCAGGGTCTTCAGCAGCAGGTCCTCGAACGGGGCATCGGTCGTGGTGCGCAGGTAGTCCATCCCGTGCCGGTTTGCCGTCTCTGAAAGCTGTCCGCAGAAGCTATCGAGCGCGTTTCGGTAGCGGGCAAGAACCTGCGGCGTGACACTCACCTCGCGCGATTCGCCCGTCTCCGCATCCACAAGGCGCAGGTCTCCCAGAAAGGTCGGCTCGACCTCTTCAGGGTCCAGGATCTGCAGCAGGACGACCTGAAATCGGCGGGCGAGCAGGGCGCGGATGCCCTTTTCCCAGTTGGGGTCCAGAAAGTCGGACAGCACCACGCAGACGCCCGGCGCGGACGAGGTGCGCTGGGCATAGTTCTGCAGCGCATGGGCAAAGTTAGTCGTGCCGCCGGGCGCGATCTGCTCCAGATACTGAAAGAGGGTCGGCACGGAGGCGCGGCTTCGAAGAGTCGGGACGCGACGACCCAGAGAATGTCCGAAGGCGGAGACCCCGACCCGGTCGTAGCGGACCAGACCGACATAGCCGAGCGCCGCCGCGATCTTTCGCGCGTAGTCAAATTTGGTGAGATGACCGGGGGCGCTGGCATACCCCATACTCTGGGAGGCATCCAGGAGCAGGTGGATCGAAAGATCTTCCTCTTCCACGAACAGCTTCAGGAACAAACGCTCCAGGCGGGCATAAGCCTTCCAGTCCACGTAGCGCAGATCGTCGCCGACCGCGTATTCGCGGTAGTCGGCGAATTCGATGGAGGTCCCTCGCTTGGTGGATCGCTTCTCGCCCTTCATGCGTCCTGGAAACGGTCGCTTCGAGGTGACCGAAAGCCGCTCCAGCTTTTTCAAAAAGTCGGCATCGAGCAGTCTGCTCGGTGGAGCCGGAACGGTGATACCGGAAGGTACCGCTGCCGCCGCGCTGCTGACATCACTGCTGTCGCCCCCCGCCTCGCCCCCCATCCGATGCGCCACCTTGCTCACCGCAGCCTTTCTATGGCAACCCACAAATCGTATCGTCAGGTCCCGACCCCTGACTGCTCAATCCCCAAATGGGTCCGGCAAATGGTCCTCGTCATCAAGGACAAGCACGGCCCGAATGTGGTCCAGCCGAAAGTGACGGTACTCCTGCCGCAGACCGCATTGTCCGCTCAAGTACCATTCCTCTTTCTTCTCGTAAACGTCGCTGATGGCGACATGACGCGTCGTCCACTCGCTTCGACTCGCTACATAATACTCGATTTCAACGGGTTTACCCTGCTCAAATGCCGCTTCGAGCAAGCGGCGGTTCCGAGCGATCGGAAAGGGCGGCTCCGCTCGATCCGGCTCCGGGAACCGTTCCGGGCTGTTTCCCAGGCCCGCCTCGATCAGAGCAGCCGCGAGCGCGGCGGCGAGACGATCCGCCTGTGGCGTCATAAACTCCGGAAGTTCGGCGGCAATCCGGTCGGCGGCGCTTTCCAGTATCCCGGGGTCTATCTCGGAGACCATCCCGCTGCCATCGAGAATCCCGTGCAGGGCGCGAAGCAGGGCGAGGGTCGCCAGCGCCTCTCCTGACGAAAGCGGGACCCGGTAGAACGCATCATTGGTCACAGTGCCGGAATTATCCCTGCCGCGGCGTGGTCGCCGCAGGCGGCAGTGGTGTCAGTGTTTGGCTGGAATCGCGGAGGAGCTGCTCGGCGTGGCGCTTCCAGGCCGAATCCGGATACATCCGCAGGAACTCCCCAAAGATACCCGCCGCGTTCTGCGGCTGGTTCAGCTTGGCGAGGTGCAGTCGGCCCAGGCGCAGCAGTCCCATCTCCCCCTCCGGGGTTTGCGGATGGTCCCGGCAAAGTTCGGAAAGCGCGGAGAGCGCGAGCGGGTATGCCTGCGCTTCTTCGCACGCCGACGCGACCCGCTGCAAGAGGCGCGGCCCCAGCGGGAATACCTCGAAACTAGTCAGGGCATCGCCGTAGGTGCCCGCCGCCGCGCGCGCGTTTTCGGCCTTGATGTAGAGCCGAAGCGCCTCCAGATAGTGGCGGTGGGCCGCCTCGCCCTGCCGAAGCTGAACACAGACCTGCGCAAGCGCTCGGTGCGCGTCGGCGTTGTTCGGGGTCGCGGAAAGGGTCTGCCGGTAGTAGGCCGCCGAAATATCGAATTGGCCCATCGCCTGGGCTTTCTGGGCGTCCTCAAGGCTGTACTCAGCCCGGCTGTCTTCGCGCATCCGAAGCGGGACCGCGATCAGCATCCCGAATGCGAAGCCGCCGACATGCGCCCAGTTCGCGGTGTTGGTTGTCGCGCCGCCATCCGCGAGGGAATGCAAACCGGCGAAAAACTGCAGCAGCGCGAAAAGGCCCACGGCCCAGACAGCGGGCACGTTGAAAAACAGCAGAACGCGCATGCGGGTGCGCCAGAATCGGACCGCGAACAGGCCCAGAACCCCAAAGATCGCCCCCGATGCCCCCACGAGCGGCTGACTCTGGGCAGCAGGGAGAAAAATATCGGCGACGACGACATGCATCAGGCCGCCCGCAATCCCGGCCCCGAGGTAGAAGAGGAGATACTCCACCTTCCCCAACGCCTCCTCGACATGCGGTCCGAAAAGCCAGAGGCCGAGTAGGTTCCCCAGCACATGCGCCCAGGAACCATGGAGGAACATGTAAGTAAAGAGGGTGAGCAGGCTGGCCTGATCGGGAATCAGCCCCCAGTGCATCGCGACCGCTTCTTCCAGGCCGCCCCGCTGGGAATTCCCGGCAAACAGAACGAGATTGATGACCAGCAGTCCGACTGTGACGAAGGGAAAGCCTTCCATCCCGCCACGGCGGCGACGGCGAACGGGGATCAGCGGCACCAGAAGCGCCGCTAAAAGCACCAGCAGGACCAGGATTCCAATCGGCCCGATTGCCATAAGCGGAAAAGCACGTCGAGAGAATGGGCGGTATTCAGCCCTGCTTAGGAGATCCCCTTTTGGAGCGCCGTGCTCTCCGACTCGATGATCTTTTGTACCACATCCGCTGTTTCGATGCCCTCCGCCTCGCCCTCGAAATTGAGCAGAATGCGGTGGCGCAGCGCGGGCACCGCGACCGTATTGATGTCCTCGATGGCGACATTGTAACGGCCCGCCAGGATCGCCTTGATCTTGGCGGTCAGAACGATGGCCTGCGCACCGCGTGGGCTGGAGCCGACCCGCACGAACTGCCGCACGACCGGCGGCGCGGACGCATTCTCCGGGTGGGAGGCGAGTATCAGGGAAGCCGCATAATCGCGCACATGGGGAGCGATCGGAACCGCTCGGGCCAGTTCCCGCATCGCCTTGATGTCGCCGCCATTCAGGGCGACGGAAACCGTGGGAGTCTCCGCGCCCGTGGTGCGGTCCAGGATCGTCGCCAGATCGGCAAGGGTGGGGGACGGCACGATCAGATTGAACAGAAAGCGATCCAGTTGGGCCTCCGGGAGGGGGTAGGTGCCCTCCATCTCGATCGGGTTCTGGGTCGCCAGCACAAAGAACGGCTCCTGGAGGCGGCGCATCTTCCCCGCCACCGTCACGCTTTTTTCCTGCATCGCTTCCAGCATCGCGCTCTGGGTCTTGGGTGTCGCGCGGTTGATCTCGTCGGCGAGCACGATCTGCGCGAAGACCGGACCGGGCTGGAATTGGAACTGTCGCCTGCCGTCCTCCTCGACCAGGATATTAGTGCCGGTGATGTCGGCGGGCATCAGGTCGGGGGTAAATTGAATCCGCGAAAACGATAGGTCCAGCACCTCGGAAAGGGTTCGGACCAGCAGCGTCTTGCCAAGACCCGGCACCCCTTCCAGCAGCACGTGTCCGCCCGCGACCAGGCAGAGCAGAACCCCCTCCACGATGTTCCCATATCCGACGATCACGCGCCCGATCTCGCGGCTGGCATGGGCAAAATGCTCCCGGAAACCCGCGGTCCGCGTATCAAGGTCCGCCGTCGGGTCCGGGGCCGTGCTCGCGGCACCGGCAGTATCATTGGCGAGGGTCGTCATGAGGATAAGTTCGACGCTTTGCGACTCGTGCCCTTCCCGGTCACGGTGCGATAAAATAAGGGCATGACCCAGACGCAGGCGCTGAACGGTAAACCGAACGCCCCCAAAACTGACCTTGCCGACCTGCTGGCGCTGTTTGGTCGCTTCTTTTCGGCGATTCTGCTGATGAGTCTGACGATCTTTATGATCCTTCGGCACAATTACCTGATCGCGGCGCTCTCGTCCCTGGTGGCGTTCTTCACCCAGCGCGCAACGGTCACTTTGTACCGTCGTTTGCGGGACGAGCGGGCCGCCGCACTGGAGGCGATGCAGCCACAAATTGAGGAAGTATCGCATGCGTCATAGTGGTTCTGGTGTCCCAACCGCGGCCCGTCTTTCAATGGAGCGGATTCGCCTGACGTTTTTCGTGGTCCGGCATCTTCTGGGCGCGGCGGTCTTCATCTGGCTGACGATCACCTGCTTTCGGATGGACGCGGCGAATCTGGGCTACCTTCTGGCGGTCCTGACGCCGCTCTACCTGGGATTCGCGGTCTATGGGGGCCGGACGCTGCTGCGCCGCTACCGGCGTCTCGCCGATCAGCAGCGCGCCGCTGGCGCTGGTAGGGGTGCGGGAATTGCACGTTAACTCGGCGCTGGTCGTAGACGAGATCCGGCTGCACGATGACGGCCATGTGGACCTGATCGGGCTGCGCGAGGATCTCTACTTCGATCAGGTACCGGTCATCCTGCAGAGTCTTTCCCTGTTCGTGGAGCTGGAGATCACGCCCGAAGATCGGGGGGGGAAGCATGTCCTGGAACTGCGACTGCTGGACCATGACGGGCGCGTCGCCCAGGCGACCCCGATCAAGTTCGACATCCCCAAGAATTACGACCGCCCCACCGCCCATGTGGACCCGACGCTGTTCGAGGTGACGTTCCACCAGTTTGGCCCGCACTATTTAGACCTGATCGCCGATGGCGTGCTGGCTCGCCGCCTCTTTTTGAACGTCCAGCAGCGGGACGAGGCGTAGAACCACCGGGTGAACCTTCTCGCGCCGCTGTCGCTGCTCTGGCTGCTGCCTATCGGCGGCGCGATCGTCACGCTGTACCTGCTGCGGCTAAAACGACGGGACCGGGTTGTGCCGTCCGTGATGCTCTGGGAAGCCGCAACGCAGGACATACAGGCTAACGCCCCATTCCAGCGGCTGCGCCGAAACCCCCTGCTGCTGATCCAGCTGCTCGTTGCATTGGCTCTGGTCGGGGCGCTGGCAAAGCCGTTCCTCTGGGCATCGGGGCTGGGCGGGAAGACCACCGCACTCGTGCTGGATGGGACCGCTTCCATGCGAGCGACCGACGAGCCGGGAGGAAGGTTCGCCGCCGCCGCCGCGCAGGCGCGGGCGGCAATCGAGCGAAAGGGAAACGGAGATCAGGTCGCGCTGGTGCTGCTGACCGACCGACCGACCCTGCTCGCGCCGTTGACCGCGGATAAGACGGCCCTCCTTGCCGCGCTGGGCCGGGCCAAGCCAAGCGATGCGACCGGTGACATGCGCGAGGCGATCCTCTTTGCTGGATCGCTGGTCGCCTCGCGGGCCGGGGCGCAGGTGACGGTCCTGACCGATGGGGCATTCGGACCGGTTGAGGAGGTCGCGCTTGGCGGCGCGGCGCTTTCATTCGTGACGGTCGGGAAGCGGGCGGAAAATGTTGCGATCACGGCTTTCGACGTGCGCGACAACCTCGGGGGAACCGGGCGTCAGGCGTTTGTGACGGTGCAGAACCTGTCCAGGGCGGTGCGCACCGTGCCGCTAGAGATCCGCATCGGGGACCGACTGGCGGATGCCCACGAACTGAAGCTAAAGCCGGGCGAAAGCCGGTCTGAGGTTTTCGAGAACGTTCGAGCGGAAAAAGGCGGCGTGGTCGAGGCGCGGCTGGGGGAACGCGATGACCTTGCCGCCGATAACGAGGCTGCTGTTCTGGTCGCGCCACGCCGCCGGATGCGTGTCCTGCTGGTTACGAGCGGCAATCCATTTCTTACACGCGCCCTGAATGCCGATGCCCGGGTGACGCTGGACACGGTCCTGCCCGCCGCGCTCCAGATGGCGGACACGGTATCGCATGACGTCACGGTGTTCGATAGCAGTGCACCGCCCGCCGGTCTTCCTGCGGGCGGGCGGTATCTTTTCTGGGGCATCAGGCCAGGCTCGGCATCGCTGCCGGTGCTCGCTGCGGGCGGCGGGGAGTCCGCGCAGCCCGCGATCCTGGACTGGAGCCGTACCCACCCCCTGATGCGCTTCGTGGACCTTGCCAACGTCGCAGTCAGCCGCGCCTATGACGCCGCTCCTGCCCCCTGGGCGCAGATGCTCGCGGAGACCGATACCGGCCCGCTGATTGT
>JACMJB010000338.1 GCA_014380815.1 Armatimonadota bacterium | reverse complement strand
CCTCCTCCGTCGGTGCGGTAACTTTACTGCCGCCGCAAAGCAACAAAAGCCTCCCCCGCGCAAACTGCGCGGGGGAGGCTTTTGTTTCAGCCCCTTCTCCCTGCGCCTAGATGCAGAGTCTCTCGCCCTGTCCTCTTTCCCGAAGGAAGGACTGTCACCCCCTGACGAAGAACTCCAGAACGATGGGCGGCGCGGCGTCGCCCGCGACCAATCGCAAAGGAGCGGCAACACCATGACGTCGAGAACACAACGCCTGCGCGTCAGCGAGAATCAACGCTACCTGGTCCACGAGGACGGGACGCCGTTCTTCTACCTTGGCGACACCGCCTGGGAGTTGTTTCACCGCCTGAATCGGGAAGAGGCGCAGCACTACCTCGCCGACCGTGCCGCCAAAGGGTTCACGGTCATCCAGGCAGTTGTGCTCGCGGAACTGGATGGCCTTCAGACCCCCAATGCGAACGGCGATCTGCCGCTGTGGGATCTGGACCCCACCCGCCCCAATGAGGACTATTTCGCGCACGTTGACTGGGTCGTTGAAAAGGCCGCGTCGCTGGGACTGTTTATCGGGATGCTGCCCACGTGGGGCGATAAGTGGAACAAGGGGACCTGGGGCGCGGGACCCGAACTCTTCACGCCGGAAAATGCCCGCGCATACGGTGCGTTCCTCGGGGCGCGTTACCGGGACGCTCCCCTTATCTGGATTCTGGGCGGGGATCGGAACGTCGAGACCGAGCAGCACCGCGCGGTGCTTCGGGCCATGGCCGAGGGCGTCACCGACGGCGACGGCGGGGCGCACCTGCGGACCCTGCATCCCCCCGGCGGGCAGTCGTCGGCGCGGTTCTTCCCCGACGATGACTGGCTGGATTTCCACCTGTGGCAGAGTGGGCATGGGCGAAACGCGGCGAATTACGACAGGATCTCGGAAACCTACGCCCTCTCGCCCCCCAAGCCCTGCCTGGACTCAGAGCCGGGTTACGAAGACCATCCCGCCGGTTTCGACCTGAACAATGGTCACCTCGACGATTACGACTGCCGCAAGGCACTCTACTGGGCGCTGTTTGCCGGGGCCTGTGGGCATACCTACGGCTGCCATGACCTCTGGCAGATGGCATCGCCGCTGCGAGCGGCGATCAGCTCGGCGCGTCGTCCCTGGTACGAGGCGATTCATCTGCCCGGCGCGGGCCAGATGCGCCATGCGGGGGCGCTGCTGCTGTCGCGTCCCTACCTGTCGCGTGTTCCCGATCAGTCGCTGATCGTGTCCCCGGTCGGCGAGGGTACGGATCATGTCCAGGCCACCCGCGACGCCGACGGCAGCTACGCTCTGGTGTATGTTCCCACTTACAAAACGGTGACCGTGGATCTTTCCCGGCTGTCCGGCAGCCCTCTGGACGCCTGGTGGTTCGATCCTCGCAGCGGCCTCGCTCAGCCGATCGCCGGAGATCTCTTGGCTGCGGACGGCCCACGCGAGTTCACGCACCCGAGCGGCGGCCTGGACTGGGTGCTGGTTCTGGACGATGCCGCGAAGAGCTACGGGGTGCCGGGGCAGCGATAGCCATCCCGCAAGGACACGGTCCCGGCGAGTTCCGCGGAGTGGCGGCACACCTGCGGGAAACGGGATGGTCGCGGCAGGCACCATGCCGGCGGGTTTGAGGTATAACATCGAAAGCGGAGCGACTGCCACCACGGCACGGCTGGCACAAACGGCTCCCGGAGGATTTTTCGTCATGCAGTATACGCGCTTGGGCCGCACTGGCCTGAAAGTCTCTCGTCTTTGTTTGGGGACCATGAACTTCGGTCCCCAGACAAGCGAGGAAGACAGCTTCAAGATTATGGATCATGCCCTGGAACTGGGCATCAACTTCTGGGACACCGCCGATGTTTACGGCTGGAAGAAGGGCGAAGGCATCACCGAGCGGATTATCGGTCGTTACTTCGCGCAGGGCGGCAACCGACGCGAAAAAGTGGTGATCGCCACCAAGGTCTACGGTGATATGGGCGATCCCAGTGAGGGCCTCGGCGACTGGCCGAACACCAATCGCCTGTCCGCGCTGCACATCCGGCAGGCCTGCGAGGCGAGCCTGAAGCGCCTACAGACCGACTACCTCGACCTGTATCAGATGCATCACATCTATCGTGATTCCCCCTGGGAAGAGGTGTGGCAGGCATTCGAGATCCTGGTGCAGCAGGGCAAGGTCATCTACACCGGCTCCTCGAACTTCGCCGGGTGGCATATCGCCAAGGCCAACGAGGCGGCGAAGTCCCGCCACTTCCTGGGCCTGGTCTCCGAGCAGAGCCTGTACAACCTGAACGCCCGCACGGTCGAACTGGAGGTGATCCCCGCCTGTGAGGATTATGGCCTTGGCCTGATCCCATGGAGTCCGCTGGGAGGCGGCCTGCTCGGCGGCATCCTGCAGAAGCCCAGCGAGGGACGGCGCGCGGGCATGGACATCGAGGCGCAGCGGCCCAAGCTGGAGAAGTGGGAGGCGCTCTGCGCGGATCTGGGAGAAAAGCCCGCCGATGTCGCGCTGGCCTGGCTGCTGAGAAACCCTGTGGTGACCGCTCCGATCATCGGGCCGCGCACCAACGAACAGCTTGACGGCAGCCTTCGGGCCACCGAGATCACGCTCTCCGAAGAGACTCTGAAGAAGCTGGACGAGATATTCCCACCGGTCGGCAAGGGCGGCAAGGCCCCTGAAGCCTACGCCTGGTGAGACGCTGAGCGCTGACGGAACCCCGGTTTCTCAGCGGTTTCTCAGTTCCCCGGTTCGCAAGAAAACGCCCCTGCCGCACGGCGGCAGGGGCGTTTTGGCGTTGCGCCCGCCGGTTATTTTCGGCGTCGGCGACGCACGATTCCGAGTGTCCCGATCCCCGCCAGCGCCAGGGCAAGCGTGCCGGGTTCCGGCGCGATCACATTGGAGGCTGCGCTGACGTTTCCGGCAACGACCGGATTGTAGGACGCAGTCTGGGTCCCGCTTCCGGAGATCGGGTCAATCTGATAGATGCCGCCCTGCCCGAATGCGCCGTTATCAATCCCGTATAACGCGCCCTCCGCAAACGTCAGTCCAAAGACCGAGTTGAAGAAGCCAGGATCTCCGGCGAGCAGATTTGCCGCCACCGGGGTCGGCGTGATCTGATAGACACTGCCGATCTCGTCCGGCGTGATGTTTCCCTGAGTCGCGTAGAGGCTTCCCGCGTTGTCTCCGGCGAGGCCGCCGTTGCTGATGAACCCCAGGCTTCCGACCAGCGACGCGGTGGGCGCACCTGCCTGCGGGGTCGTGATCCGAATAAGACTTGCCGCCCCGCTGGATGCGGACAGAAGTCCGTAAAGCTGACCATCGGAGGCATAGGCGATGCTGTTCAGGCGGCTGGTGGTGAAGCCAAGGCTGCCCAGAAGGGTCTGCTGACCGCTGTTGCGGTCCAGCGTGAACAGAAAGTTATTCGTCACGTTCGCATTGACCGTCGTGAAAGACGACCCGTAGAGAACGCCGCTTGAGGATAGGGCAAGTCCCGTCATCAGGGTCGCATGGGTCCCGATGAGCGAGTAGTTTCCGGACGCCAGGTCCAGAGTGCCGAGCCGCGCCCCGCCGGTGACTCCCGGCGTGTTGCTTTCGACGTACACGATCTGGGCCTGCGCGGCGCGGCCCCCCGCGATCAGGGCAGTCGCAAGCAGTGCGGTCGTGACCAGCAGCGATGTCAGCGCCGCCGGGGTGAAGGGGGCAGTATGGGAGAAGGAGCGCATGGAAGGGTTATCTTTCCTCGATTTAATTGAGAAGTCTTACGGCATGGCGGAGCGTGCCCACGGCGGGACAGCCCAACACAAAGTAGCCGTCCACCGTTTTGGTCTCTCCGGGGGCGACGGTAAAGGGATAATACGAGAATGCCACGGTGTTCAATGTCGTGATCTTCCAGATCCCGGTGCCATCCAGATACGCGATAGGGCTGCCGCCGCCGCCGTTGTTATTCAGGGTCAGGGCGAACGTCCGGTCTCTCGTGTCGTTATTGGTGACCGTGATCGAGTCGTGGTAAGTCACGCCCCAGTTAGCGATGTTGCCCTGGGAGATCCCGGTGTTGATCCGTGTGGTGGGAGCGAGCGCGAACACAGTGCCAAAGCCCGGCATGTTAATGTCGAACATGTCACTTGCGACCACATTGCTGTTGCGGGAAGGAATGTTGTGCGTGAACCACGCGGTGCCAGAGGTCACGTTGGACAGAGGGACAAACGTGCCATCGCCCCGGTTCTCATAACGAGGATACTGAACTGGCATTTCGCCGGAGGGGGTGCCGCTGCCGACCGTGAATCTCAGATTCGTGACGACGCTTCCGGGCGCGGGGGTATTGAAGCCACCGCCAGCCTGATCTGGGTAGGTCATCAGGCCCTTGTAGACACGGGATTCCGGGGCGGGGGTGGTGGAGTTCGAGTTGGTGCGGGGCACGTACCCCATATCGCTCCAATTAGTCAGAGCGCGAAGGTTCTGGTAGGCAAGATGAGTGACGACACTGGGTCCGTCCTCGACATCGAAGTCCAGCACCCCGCTGAAAAAGTTGCCGGAATTGATCGGGCGCGTCCCGTAGTCAACATCGGTTCGCATCAGCCACAGGCTGCGACCGGGACGCACGGTGTACCGCGTTCCCAAAGGGTTCTGTGCCTTTTCCGCGAACAGGTCCAGGTATGGCTGTCCGGCGGCGAAACCGGTACGAAACCCCCTTCCCGCCAGCGTGACGCGGATCGAATAGCTGTTCGGATTAAAGATCTGGACACCGTAAGCGATCGGGTTCGCGGCGCTTGCGGGAACCGTGGCCCGACTGAAGTTCCAAACATGTTCGAAGGTATCCCGATATTTTCCTGCGGCGAGGGTCATCTGCAGAACCGACTTCTGACCGAGGTTCGGGTCCGCGAGGTCGTAAAATGTTACCCCCTGCGTGACACTGGGGAACACCGTTCCGCTGACGGTGTAGTTGTAAACATCCGTATAGCCGATCTCCAGGCGCTCTGGGTTGTTGACGAAGATCAGCTGCCGCGCCTCCGCGCCCGCTTCGGGGCTGTAGCTCACGGTCGGGGCTTGCGCCCGCCCCGGGGTGGCGGTCCCTATGGCCAAAAGGCCAAGAACTGCCACGCTTCCGGCAATCTGTTTCAATAGACTCGTTGGTTTCCGGTAATCAAAAAGCACTTCGTTATTTCCTTATTTCCTGCCGCGGCGAGGAAAGACCTCCCTACCCCCGCGGTCTCCCCACAATTTGCCTCTGCGTCAAACAGAGCCTGTTACCTATCGGTATATCTACTTTTGGCGCTTAGGCTTTTCTGCGGGCGACTCTATAGATCGCTCAGGTTGACGCGGTCGCGATGGTAGCTCTACAATGGCTGCGTGACACAGCAAACAGTTATTCTCTCCGCGATCGCAGTCCGCCGGTTCCTGATCCATGCCTTTGCGCTGGAGGGGTTTCAGACGCTTCCCGATATTCCTGCGGCGATCGCGGGATTGGAATCCATCCAGGAAGACAGCATCAACGTGTGCGGGCGCATTCATGACCTGATTTTGTGGGCGCGGGTGCGAGACTATGCAACCGCCCTCCTGCACCAGTCCCTGTACGAGGCACCCCGGCAGGCCTTCGAATATTATTTTCCGAATCTGCATGTGCTGCCGGTGGGAGAATACCGCTATTTCGTGCGGGCAATGCATGCCCGGCGCGCACCCGCCGACCAGTGGCGCGGCCTGACCCCGGAAGAGATGCCGGTGGCGGAGCGGTTGCTGGAACGACTGGATGCGCAGGGACCCCTGCGGACCCGCGCCGCCGGGTCCGCGGACGGACACACGACCAGTGGCTGGGGAGCGCGGCAGACGGTGGCCTCGCGGGTGACAGAAAAGCTCTGGCTGCAGGGGTATCTCTCGGTCGCCCGGCGAGAAAACTTCGAGCGGTGGTTCGAGCGGACAGAACGGTGTCTGCCGCCGGAGTGTGCCGCGCTGCACCACAAGGCCGCCGCTCTCCCAACCCACGAGGAAGAGGCGATCTACCTGCTGCGCAAACGCCTGCGGACCCGGCGTCTGTTTCGTTTGCCGAAGTCGGGGACCGCGATTTTGGGCGAGGGCGCCTTCGTGCGGGTGGAGGTCGAGGGAGATCCGCGGCCCTGGCACGCGCTCGCGGAAGACGCCGCACGTTTGGAAGCGGCGGCCTCTCTTGCTCCCACGCGCGAGGCGCACCTGCTGGCCCCGCTCGATCCGCTCGTCTATGATCGGGACCGCAACCGCGCCCTCTGGGGCTTCGACTACACCTGGGAGGTCTACACGCCGCAGGCAAAGCGGCGCTGGGGCTACTATGTTCTGCCGATACTGGTGGGTGATTCGCTGGTCGGGCGCGTGGACCCTAAACTGGACCGCAAGACCGGGATACTCACGCTGCACTCACTCATCCTGGAGCCGGGGGCTGACGCTGATACCGTCGCGGGACCGATCCTCGCGCGGCTTTTCGCCTTTGCCCGTTTCCTGGGCGCAGCACGATTCGCCTTTGAGAAGGCCGCTGTCCCGGAGGCGTTTCATGAACCTTTATCGAATTTTAAGGGATGAGTATACCGGTGGTTGAGGCGGTCTCGTTCGATTTCGCGGATACCCTCTATCCGCATCGGCCCGATGAACTCCAGCGGGTATTGCGGCAGGTTGCCGCCGCACTGACCGGGTCTGCCGCGATGGACCCACCCGATTTCGGTATCGTCCATGACACGTTTCTCGCGGTTCGGAACCAGCAGTTTGCCGAGAACCGAGCCACCTTGAGAGAGAACGATCTCGATGCCCGGTTCTCGGCGTGCGCGCGGGCGGTCGGCGCGGCTCCCACAACGAAGGTTCTCGGAGCGATGCGGGAGGCCTACACGAGTGCCTTTGTCGCGGCGATGGTGCCCCCCGACTGGCTGCCGGGCCTGCTGGAATCGCTGTCTCGGCAGTATCGGCTCTGCGTGATCTCCAACTATCCGCTTTCGGCCCCGATTCACCAGACACTCGACCGCGATGATCTGCGCCGCTATTTCGAGACGGTGATCGTTTCCGCCGACTTTGGGCTTATCAAGCCGCACCCGCGTCTGTTCGCGGCGGCGCGCGAGGGACTGGGAAACCCCGACCCCGCGCGCGTCGTTCATGTCGGCGACGACTGGGACGCCGATATTCAGGGCGCGGGCCAGGCTGGAATGAAGACGGTCTACACCCGGCAGTGGCGCGCGGTCCCCGACACACACTATGGCGCCGGGGACCACCTGCCGCTGGCGGAGATCGAAGATCTACGTCAGCTTTCCGAACTTCTCGCTTGACCTCGTGCTGATTGATTGCGCTCAGCGCCGCTGGGGACCGTCAGCGGACAATGCCACAGCCGAAGGGACGGGTCGCGGCGGGGATCGCCTGTGGACGCCCCGCCAGCAGTGCCTCCAGCGTATCTTTCAGTTCGTGGGTCCGCGCTTCGGCGGCGACCCGGCTGCCGTCAATGTGCCCGGTATAGCGCAGCACCCGCTCCCGATCCAGTACGAATACCTCCGGGGTGACCGTTGCGCCCAGGTGGTCCGCGCACAGGCCGCGCTCGTCCTTCAGGACGGGAAACGCGAAGCCGGTCTTCCGCGCGTGGGCAGCGATCTCGGGCAGGGCCTCGTCCCGGTTCGCGTAGACGCCGACAAAGCGCACCCCCCGCGCCGCATAGGCTTTTGTCAGCGCGGGCAGGCGGTCATTGTAGGCATTGGCACAGGGACACTGGACCGACAGGAACAGCACGACTGTCGCGGCCTGCTTGCCGTCGCCGTACAAGGTCGCCATCGCGCCGCCGTCCGCGCGGGGCAGGCTATAATCCCCCACTGCCTTGCCGACCCCGCTTGCCCGTGCCGCCGTCACCTCGTCAATGCAGCACTTGCTGACATCGAGAAGCTGCTGCCCATGATCGGCGGGGGTGATGGCGGAATCCGACACCCGGAACTTGACCTGCCCGGCTGGGTCCACCACGAAGGTCGTCCGGGCATTTCCTCCAGGGACACCGTATCGCCGGGCGAGCACGCCGCCCCGGTCAAGCAGCAGGGGAAACGGCAGTTTTTCCCGATCTCGCAGGGCGTTAGCCGCTGCCGCGTCCCCGGAAGCAACCGCGAACACCTTGGCCCCGGCGAGGTCGAACTCGCCCGCCTTTTTTGCCAAAGAGCGCATCTCCTGAGCGGTTCGCAGGTCGCTCCAGGAAGGGACGAAGGCCAGAAAGACGGCCCGTCCTTTGTAGTCCGCCAGATGGAACGTGCGCCCGTCCGGCCCGGCGAGCGCGAAGTCCGGCGCGGGCATTCCCGGAGAGAGAACCCCGCGACCGGACGTCCCGCTCGCGGAACCGCCCATCCCACCGGTCGGAACCAGCACGAAGAGGAGCAGGGCGCAGGTGATGGCGAGAGCGGACCCTGCCAGCAGAAGCGTCGTCTTGATCGGAGTTTTGGCCCGCCTTTTGACCGGTGGCGGGGAGACTTTGGAAGCTTGAATTTGTCCCATGGTTCTTTCCTTAGCGAACAGGGTGGTAAACCCCTCGACCTTAATCCTGTCTGGCTTGCGGCGGCCTGGGTCAGACGCATCCGAGCCTGAAAGGCGGCCTGGCATGTGGTTTCGTTGGCGGTTTACTGGCGTGGGTCGAAGCGGCCTTCGTATATTCCGAGCGCCGCGTCCTGGAAGTACATCTGCGACCACTTGCCCCACTTGACGTGTCCATCCACGAAAGCGTAATTCGCGCCGTCCTGATGCCGCCGCAGCGCGATCTCGGTTGTCTCGTTCGTGGTGCGGTTCCAGGCAAAGGCGGCGGCGGTGCAGGTCGGGTAGAGGGGGTCCGCCGCGCCCCAACACATCGGGTGGAAGTGGTCGCTTTTGCTCTCTTCGACGCTTTCACTGACATAGATGAGGCTCGCCGGGTTTTTGATGGCGGCATCGTTGCCATACAGACTGTCTCCCGCCGGCCCGCCGCCAGCGAGCCACGCATTAAGGAAATAGGACGAACGGCGCACGTCCCGTGTCGAGTCGCTCCACTCGGCATCCGTTTCCGCCCACTTTTTGGCGCTGTTGTCCGAGGGGCAGCGATACACGCCACGGTTTCGCAGGTAAGGCTGGCAGGCATTGATCCATGAAGCCAGACCGCCGCTGTGGTTGGTCAGCGGCAGCAGGCCATCGTAGTCCTGCTGATACAGGGAATACGACAGGCCGATCTGCTTCAGATTCGACAGACAGGAAGCCGAGCGCGCCTTATCCCGCGCCTGGGCGAAGACGGGAAAAAGGATCGCGGCAAGGATCGAGATAATGGCGATCACCACAAGCAGCTCGATCAGCGTAAACCCAGAAAGGATAGGCGTGAGGGCGCGGCGCGGGGCAACGCCCGCGGCCCCAGAAAGACGGGTCATGGTTGAATTCCTTTCGCAAGAAGGCTGGGCAGCGCGAAAGCCGCCGCAGCCAGAGATCCCGATTCGATCAGCAGGAAAGCTGGTGGGGGAACTGGCTTACGAAAGGCGGGGAGGCGGGGCCAGAGGGGCGGCGGCACGGGAAGGGGACACAACATCCGGCGGGGCGAAAAACGGCGTCGCGGACGGTATCACGATCGGGGAAAGCATGGCTACAAGCGACGGGAGCGTTGTCTTCGTGGCAGCGGCTAGAGACGACCCCGCCGGAAAATCGTCGCCGCAGCGGGCGGTCAGAAGCGCCTGTTCACGTGGCGTGGACGCGGCGCCGCGCTTGAGGCAGCAGCACTGCTTTCCACCCGGACAGACCGGGCAGCGACAGACCGCGGCGTGGTGCTCGGCCCCCTGGTGGTCGGCGGCGGAGCGGGAAAGCGGCAAGGCGGACAGGCGCTCGCTCGCAGGAGCTTCGCCCACGGATGGGCAGATCAGTGACCAGACCCCCGCGTAAGCGAAAAAGGTCCAGAACAGCGCAAGCAGTGCGCTGATGCCGCGCCATGCCGCTCCTGATTGTTGAGGCCATCGCTGCATCTGAAAGTCGCCCGCTGCCACTTACGTAAGCCTGCCGTGTCTGATACGCCCACTACACAGGATTGTGTATTTTTTCACAGGACTGTCTCAGTATCTCGCCGTGCCGTGCGGAAGTCAAGGGTGTTTCAACAAAAACTGCCATTTGCCGTGCGCGAAGAGCCGTTCGGGGCGTTCGGTGGATAGTTTACCCGCTTGCAAAACCACGGATCCTCGTGGCAAAATACACTTGTCTTTGCGCTATTTTGCGCACTCCTGGCCAAGAAGGAATATCTCTGATGTACCCATTCCGGTTTGCCACGCCCACCGCCGTTGCCGTGATCGCTCTTGCAGTCACCGCGGCTCCCGCCCACGCCCAGTTCAGTTTTACCTGGGACAACGGCGGTAT
>JACMJB010000009.1 GCA_014380815.1 Armatimonadota bacterium | reverse complement strand
TGCGGAGTCGGGCGGGGGCGAGGCCGCCGCCGCTGGGGATGGCAGAGGAGTGGCAGGGTTCGGTGTCACGGTGGACGGGGCAGGAAGCGGGACGTTCCGCAGCTTTTCCGCAGCGCTGCCGGAGGCGAGGGTGGCCCCGCCAAGGTCTGGCGCACTGTTTTTCGCGGCGCCCGCGCTGTTTCTCCCACCGGTCCTGGACGGAAGAAAACCATAGGCGACCAACGCGCCGACCCCGATCACCACCGCGATGATGGCGATCGGCGAGGCGATATTTCGGGTCTTTGCTGGGGGGGGCGTGAGAGCGGGCGGGGGCACGATCCCGCGTGGAGGCATGATCCCACGCGTCGGTGGAACCGGCGCTCCCGGGGCGGGGGCGACCGGGGACGCAGGCGTAGTCCGTTGGCCCTGGGATGGCAGTACGCCGAACTGGCTGCGCCATTCCGGCGAGCTTCGGTCGAGCGGGGTATTTCCACTCGGTTCGCCGGTACTGGGAGTCGTTTGCGGTTCGGGTTCCAAGGTTTGTGCCTGCGTTCGGGATGCCATGTTGGATGTTCGTTCTGGTGTGATGGAATTATACCCAGTTCTGCCGGGCAGACGGGGGGAATGACTCAGATTTGCCAAGCAGTGTTATACTGTCTTCGGTCGCGGCTCGGCAAGCAGCAGTCCGCCCGGAGTCCAAAACCGCGAACACAGTCAAGAGAGTCTTATGCCCCTTTTTCCGTTTGGCCCCGTGCTGACAGCGCTCGTCGCGCCGATGGGTGCAGCAGGGTTCCCTGCAATCACCGTGCCACAAACGTCTGCGGCAGTGTCGGCAGTGTCGCCGGTGACCGCAGCGCCCCTGGTGACCATACAGCTTACGGACATGCCCGCCGACCCAAAGTTTCAGGAGTTCGTACGGGGCCTGCCGCAACAGCCTATTCAGATCAATCCCGCCTTGCTTCAGACCACTCTCGCCAGCGCCAATGCCGCGGTGCCGACCGATACCCCGACCGCCGCGAAACTGCGCCTGGTGTACCTGCAGGTGGCCCCACAGCAGCGTCTGAATAGCGAGCCGACCTGGAAATACGGGATCAATCCGATTGTCTGGCTCAGCCGGAGCAAGGGCGGCATGCTGGACTGGTGGCGGGTCTACAAAACAACGCTTCCCGCGCAGCGGATCGCGATCAATGAGGTGTATCCCTTCGCCTATGATTTCAGCACCGCGGGCGATCTGTCGCCCGCCCGCAAGCGGGCACGCCAGCGGATGAATCAGGGCATTGATGCCGCCCTGGGTCAGGGCAACTTCGTTGTGGCGGAGGACCTACTCTATAAAGCCGTGACCGCGGATCCGACCTATTCCCTCGCGCCCTACAACGCCGGGGTGCTGGCGATGTGCCGCTACAACGCTGAGCCAGCCATCAAGATGTTCGGTATCACCGGCAGGCGCAGCCCTCCCGCGGCGGTCCAGGAACACGCGGACGGTTACCGGGAGAATATGCGCCGGTTGATCATCATGCTCCTGAACACTTCGGGGTCACAGCGGCGAATCTATGCCGAAAGCATGGATGCCGCCTGGGCGCTGTATAATCTGGGACAGTTCCGAGCGGCAGCAATTTTCGCGGGTCAGGCGGCGGCGATTGACCGCGAGGAGGCGCGCCCCGAAGCCCATCTGCTGATCGCGCTGATCTGCGCCCAGCAGAGCCGCGATCCTGAGACCGTGCGCTGGCTCCAGTACGCCCTGGAGCGATGCAAGGGGTCGGCCTCGAAGCTGGTTGGCGCGGCTCTGAGAGATGTGCAGGGCGGACCCGTGCCCGCCCCGCCCGCCGCCCCCGCGCCGGAAGCGGCCCCTCTTCCCGTTGAGCCAGTACCTGCTGAGCCAGTACCCGCCGCACCGGCACCCTAGCACGCAGAATTTCCCCTCGCCCTTTCTCCGGTTCTCTCGTACAAAGCGGAGAAACGCATTACCGAAACAAATGATATGCGAAGCCGATCTATTTTCACCCTCTGCGCCCTTTGTGCCGTCGGCCTGACCGGGATGAGGGATGTGGGCGCTCAGCAGTCGGTCTCACCGCTGCCACCGGCTCCGCCGCCGCCCGTCATCCCGCCGGTCACCCCGCTGCCCCCGCCCCTGTTTTCGGATCGGGAGCGCAGTGCGGTGGTTGCATACTGGAATGCGCCCGGTCGCTACGAGGCCGCCGCTCCGCCGGAGGCGGCTGCGGCGGGGCCATGGCAGGTGCGCCTGACCCCTGAAGGTTCCACCTGGCTGCTGGCGTATCAGCGGGCGGTGCGCGGCGCGGGGAAGGTGATTCCCCCGACTCAGGATGCCACTGCCGCAGCCACCGGCCCGGAAGCCGAGTGGGAGAGCTGGCTCGGGGCGCGGATCGCCTTTGACCGGTATCAGGCCGGGCTTACCGCCACCCGCGCCAATGCCGCAGTGCTCAAGTCGCTGGTGCTGACGCCTCTCGTGCCGCCCGCGCTTCCTCCCCTCTCGCCCGGTCCCATTCCGCCCGCCCTGTTCGCCGCCTGCGGCAATCCACCCCGGTTTGCCAGCGTGGTCGCCCCGCTTCAGTACCTGGTCCGGTTCGATGACTCCCGCGACCCTTATACCTATCAGGACAATGTGAATCTGCGGGCACGGTATGCCTATTACCGCTTCCCACAGGGGACGGTCGCTTACGGGCAAAAGCTCAAGGATATCGCCCCCAGTGATCTCGACCGACTGTTCCAGAAGGCGGGTTTTACGCCCAGCGAGCAGCGCGTCTTCACCGCTGTTTCGGGCCTGGAGGGCGGCTTCGAGACGGTCAATACTTACGATACCGGCTATGTTTCCGTCGGATTCATTCAGTTCATCACCCTGGACCACGGTCACGCCGACCTGGCACGGGTCATGGCCCAGGAAAAGCTCGACAACCGGGAAGACTATCAGAGCGATTTCCGCCGCCTGGGCATGGACATCCAGCCCTTCGACAACACCTTGACCGTGCTGGACCCCGCCACCGGCGCGGAGCTTGTCGGCAGCGCCGCCGTGATGAAAGTCATCGAGGACAAGCGTCTCACGGCCATTTTCCAGCGGGCAGGGCGAAGAAGCGAGGCGTTCCGGGTCGCGCAGATCAAGACTGCCCGCGCCAGTTACTGGCCTGCCTCTGATCCGGTGCCGGTGACGCTTCCAAACGGCACCTTTGTGACCGGCGTTGTCAGCGACTTCATCAAGAGCGAAGCGGGCCTCGCGACCCTGCTGGATCGCAAGGTCAACATCGGCAACATCCGCCTGCTCACGGAGGTCGTCGCGCGAACGATGGCAGCCCACGATGTCCAGAAGCTCGCCGATCTTGCGCCGCACGAGCGCGAGATTATCGCCGCGATGCGCTACCGATCCGACTTTCTCGCCGACCAGACGCTCAGCCAGCCAAAATAAGAACGGTCGTCACCCGCTTCTAGCCCCAGAGTTTGCGGTCCAGAGCGCGGTACTGGACGGCTTCGGCAATCTGGGCGACCCCGATATTCTCCTCGCCGCCAAGGTCCGCGATGGTACGGGCGACCTTGAGGATGCGGTCGTAAGCGCGGGCGGACAGATTCATCTGGGTGATGGCGGCAGACAGGAGCATCTTGGCGTCGCCGCTGAGCTGGCAGTAACGCAGGATCTGGCGCGCGCCCATGTGGGCGTTGCAGTAGACACTGGAAACCGATTCGCCGCCCATCCCCGCGACGATCCCCTTCTCACTGAGCACCTGCCGATCCAGACCCAGCCGTGCCTCGCTCTCGAACCGCTCCCGCTGAAGCAGGCGGGCCGCCTCGACACGGGCACGGATTGCCGCGCTCGATTCGCCCGCGGGCGGCGCGGTCAGTTCGTCGTGTTTCAGGCGCGGCACCTCGATATGCAGGTCAATGCGGTCCAGTAATGGACCGGAGATTTTCTGCAGGTACCTTCCCACAGTCCCCTGGGAGCAGGAGCAGGCTTTCATCGTGTCGCCAAAGAAGCCACAGGGACAGGGATTCATAGCGGCGACCAGGGTGAACTTCGCTGGATAGGTCAGCGCGGCGGCGGCGCGGGCAATCGTGACATGCCCATCTTCGAGCGGTTGTCGCAGCACTTCGAGCACGTTCCGGTCAAACTCCGGCAGTTCATCCAGGAACAGGACGCCGTGATGCGCGAGCGAGACCTCGCCGGGGCGCGGGATCGCGCCGCCGCCGGTCAGGCCCGCGTTGGAGATGGTATGATGCGGGGCGCGAAACGGACGCTGGGTGACCAGGGCCGCCCCGGACGGCAGCATGCCGCTGACCGAGTACAGCTTGGTGACCTCGAGGCTTTCCTCGACGCTAAAAGGGGGGAGGATGGTCGGCATCCGCCGCGCGAGCATGGTCTTGCCGGAACCGGGCGAGCCGACCAGGAGCACATTGTGCCCCCCCGCCGCCGCGACCTCCAGCGCCCGCTTGACGTGCGCCTGGCCTTTGACATCGGAGAAGTCCAGGCCGGAGTCTATCGGCTTGCCCAGGATCGAGCGGGGATCTTCGCGTACCGCGGTCGCCGCGCCGATATCGGCGAGCAGGATCAGGACATCGGCGAGCGTATGGACCGGGTACACGTCCACCTCGCCCACGATCGCCGCTTCGCGCGTGTTCGCGGCGGGCACGATCAGCCGCCGACGCCCGGTCTGCCGCGCCCAGATCGCGATAGGAAGGACACCCGAAACGGGGCGCACAGAGCCGTCGAGGGAGAGTTCGCCGACCAGTACGGCATCCGCTACGCTCTCCTCGCTGATCTGCCCGGTCGCCACCAGCAGCCCGACCGCAATCGGCAGGTCGAACGACGGCCCGGCTTTTCGCAGGTCGGCAGGAGCGAGGTTGATCGTGATTTTGCGGTCAGCGGGGAACGACAGCCCGGAGTTCTTGATCGCCGCGCGGACCCGCTCCTTGCTCTCCTGCACGGCGGCATCGGGCAGCCCGACAATCGTGATCTGCGGGATCTGGGCGGGGGCCACGTTCACCTCGACCCGCACCCCGTAAGCGTCCACCCCAAGGATCGCGCTCGACTCAACAACCGCCAGCATGGTCTCCGCCCCCTTATTGCCTGAAACTTCCTTATGATAACCTGAAAAGGGCGGATTTGGCGAGCGGGCTTCGATTCGAGGACTTGCCGGGCCAGCCGATCGTTCCGGTTGCAGACTCCATAGCCTGCAGTGCCTGGTTTCACAATTCTTGGGCACCCAGACCGGCGGATGTCCAACCAGGAGATTCGGGGGATCATGATGAAATACCTATCACTCACTTCATTGTCAGGAACGGTTCATGCCGACGCCAGAAACATTCCCCTCCTCTCCTTTGCTCCTTCGAGCCGGTCCCATCACTCTCCAGTATGACCCCGCCGCCGGGGATATCCGCTATATCCGCTGGGGTGGGCGCGAGATCCTCAGACGCGTTTATGCCGCAGTCCGCGATGAGACGTGGTTCACGGTTCCCGCGACGCTGACAGAGACGGTTCGCGAGATTGGGGCAGATCGGTTTCGGATCGAATACGAGGCACGGCACACGCGGGGGGCCGTGGATTTTCGGTGGCAGGGAACGATCACCGGCGAGGCGGACGGAACCGTTACCTTTGCCTTCGACGGTGAGGCGCTTTCCACGTTCCAGCGCAACCGGATCGGGATCTGCGTTCTGCATCCCGCCCCGCTCGCGGGGGCGGACTGCAGGGTGACCCACACCAGCGGCGAGGAGGAAGCGGGGACGTTTCCAGACACCATCGCGCCGCATCAGCCGTTCTTCGAGATTGCCGCGATCGCGCACGAGGTCGTGCCGGAGGTTCGGGCCACGGTGCGCTTTTCCGGGGATGCGTTCGAGATGGAAGACCAGCGCAACTGGCTGGATGCCTCGTTCAAGACCTACTCCACGCCGCTGGCGCTCCCGATGCCGGTCCTCGTGCCGCCGGGGACACGCGTCCGGCAGTCCGTGACCCTATCGCTGTCCGGCGGGGCGGCCCTGACGCCCCCTGATTCCCTGGTCGCACCCGCTGTCTGCACGGTCGGGGAGCGGACCGATTTTGGGATGCCGGGTGTTGGCCTTTCGCTGCCGTCGGAGGTGCCCGCCACCCTGGACCCTTTCGCAGAACTGCTGCTGAACGGCTTCCCCGTAGACTACTATCAGGCGACCCTGAACGCCGCCGCGCCGGGTTTCGGGGACGCCTTGACCGGGGCACTGGAGGCCGCCGAAGGTGCGGGGAAACGCCTGGTCGTCGCCCTGCGGAACGCCTCCGCACTCCCGGATGCCCTGCCCGCCGAAGCCGAGGCCGTCTATTTGTGGCTGGTCGTGCCGCCGACTCCAGAAGGGCTGACACACGCTCGATCTGTTCTGCCAGATCAGGGAAACCGGATCGTGGGCGGCGCGGCGGGCGGCAACTTTACCGACCTGAACCGGCAGCGGCCTGGTCCCGGCGACTGGGAAGCCATCGGCTTTGCGGGCAGCCCACAGGTTCATGCCTTCGACCGCCTCTCCATCCTAGAAACGCCGCCGACCATTGCCGATACCCTGCGGACCGCCCGCACTTTCACGGATGCCCCGCTGTTTGTCGGGCCGCTGACGTTCTACGGATCGTATCAGCGCGACGACCCGCGCCAGAGGAGCGTCCTTGCGGCGGTCTGGTACTTTGCCGCACTGGCCTACGCGGTTTCCGGCGGGGCGAACCATATCACCCTCTGCGAGACCGTGGGACCCCGCGGCATCCTGGACACGGACGGAACTGCTTATCCTCTGTACCATCTGCTCAACGGGCTGATGGAGGCCGCACAGGGAGCGGTCTGCCAGGTGACCGTCAGTGATCCCCTTTCGCTCGCCGCGCTTGCCTTCGATACGCTGACCGGTGGACAGCGCGTTCTGCTGGCGAATCTGACAGACCGTCCGCTTCGCGTGGCGCTTCGCGGCGTCCGGAACACGGAGATGGCAGGCCTGCGGCTGCTGAGCGAAGCCTCCGAGGGCAGCTTTTCGCAGACGGAGACGATCACACCCGAGCCGGACGGGTCGTTCTCTCTTACCTTGCCCGGCTTCTCGGTCGCCCGGCTGTTCCTGGAGACACCTCGGTGAGCCGCGCCCCCGGCGCTGCTCCCCGGCGCTTTGTGCTGATCGGGGCGGGCTTCTGGGGGCGGTTCCAGCTTGCCGCATGGGGTGAGAATCCCCATGCCGTTTGTGTCGGGGTGTGCGACCAGGACCGGGCGAAGGCGGAGGCGCTCGGCGGACCGCTGGGGATCCCGGCCTACGAGGACCCGGCGGCGATGCTTGCTGATTTGCGCCCGGATTTCGCGGACATCGTGACGCCCGTTCATACCCATGTCCCGCTGATCCGGCTTTGCGCCGAAAAGGGTGTGCCGGTGATCTGCCAGAAGCCGCTCGCCGCTTCGGTGGCGGAGGCGGAACAGGCGCTCGGGGCGTGCCAGAAGGCCGGGGTATCCCTGCTCGTTCACGAGAACTGGCGCTGGCAGACGCCGCTCCGGACGGCGGGAGCCTGGCTGAAGGCGGGCCGTATTGGGGCGCCATTTCGCGCCCGGCTGAGCTTTGTCTGCTCCTTTGCCGTATTTGACAATCAGCCGTCTCTCGCCGCCCTTCCTCAGTTCATCCTGACCGACATCGGCAGCCATGTGCTGGATGTGGCCCGCTCTCTGTTCGGCGAAGCCGCGAGTGTCTACGCCCAAACGCAGCGCCTTCATCCGAATATCCGCGGCGAGGATGTCGCAACGGTCGTGATGCCGATGGGCGCGGGGCGGACGACGGTGACCTGCGAAATGAGCTATGCCAGCCGGACGGAGCACGAGCGGTTCCCACAGACCTATTTGTTTGTCGAGGGTGAGGGCGGATCGCTGGAGGTGGGGCCGGACTATCTCTTGCGAGTCACGGATGCATCCGGGACGCACCTGACGCGTCACGCGCCGCCGCGCTTTGCCTGGGCAGATCCTGCCTACGACCTCGTACAGGCCAGCATGGTCCCCTGCCAGGCGGACCTGCTTGCCCATCTGCGAGGCGAAAAAATCGCGGAGACCGTTGGCGCGGACAACCTGGAAACCCTGCGCCTGGTCTTCGCCGCGTATGAGTCGGCGGCGACCGGAACGGTGGTCCGATCTATTGCTCAAACTCGATAAACCAAAGGAGCCTGATTCTCGATGACGACGATAGCCCTGTTTGGGTCCGGTGGCAAAATGGGATGCCGCCTGACGGACAACCTGAAAAACGACCCCGCCTACCGCCTGCTGGGGGTCGAGGTGAGCGAGGCGGGGATCGCGAACCTTGCGGAGCGCGGGCTTGTGCCGACGCCCCAGGAGGTCGCGCTTGCCAAGGCGGATGTGGTGATTCTTGCCCTGCCGGACCAGGCGGTGGGACGAGTGGCTCACGAGATCGTGCCCCGTATGCGGACCGGCGCGTTGCTGATGACTCTGGACCCCGCCGCGCCGCATGCGGGCGAACTGCCTGTTCGCGAGGACATCGGCTGCTTTGTGACCCACCCCTGCCATCCTCCCGTCTTTGGCGATGAGGTCGGCGATGCCCGGGGGGATTTCTTCGGCGGCGTGCTCGCCAAGCAGCACATTGTCTGCGCCCTGATGCAGGGGCCGGAATCGGACTACTCGCGAGGAGAGGCGGTCGCCCGCGCGATGTACGCCCCGGTCATGAACGTCCACCGCATCACCGTGGAACAGATGGCGATCCTGGAACCCGCGATGGCGGAGACCGTCGCCGCCTGCTGTATCACGGTCATTCGCGAGGCAATGGACGAGGCCGTTGCACGCGGGGTCCCCGAAGCCGCCGCGCGGGACTTTCTCCTGGGCCATGTCAACATCCCGCTCGCCATTGTTTTCGGCGAGGTGTCGTCGCCGTTCTCGGACGGCGCGAAGCTCATTATCGAGCATGGTCGGCAGATGCTGTTCCGCCCGGACTGGCGCGAGCGCATCTTCTCCCCGGAGTCCGTCAAGGCGCAGGTGACCGCTATCGTGCGCGGGACGCCGCCCGCGCCGGGGCAGTGAGAGGCCGATCATGAGGCTGGGGATCGGCTCGTTTTCGTTTCCCTGGGCCATTGGTATTCCCGGTTTCCCCGCCCTGCCACAGCCCATGAACGCCTTCGACCTGCTGGAGGCAGCGGCCCGTCTGAAGGTCAGTGCCGTGCAGTACGTGGATAATCTGCCGCTGACCGCGCTTTCTCCCGGGGATCTCCGCCATCTTCTGGAGCGCGCCCGGTCGGCGGGCATCGCAATCGAGGTGGGCATGCGCGGCACCCGTGCGGACGGGCAGGACGGCCTGCGCGCGCACCTGGCTCTGGCGCGGCGGGTCGGGTCCCCGTTTGTGCGCGTGATGTTCGACCGCTACGAGGACGGCGACACGCCCACAGCGGACGAGATCATCGCGCGGATCGGCCCCCTGGTCCCCGAAGGGGAAGCGGCGGGGGTGGCGCTGGCTCTGGAGAACTTCGACCGGTTCCCCGCCCGGACTCTGCTGCGGATCGTGGAGTCATTGGGCGGTCCGGATCGGGGCGTCGGGGTCTGTCTGGATACCGTGAACAATCTTGGTGCGCTCGAAGGGCCGGACGAGGTGGCCTGGGTCCTCGCGCCCTACGCACTGAACCTGCATGTCAAGGATGTGGTGATTCAGCGAAAGCCGCACCGCCTGGGGTTCGAGGTCGAGGGGCGGCCCGCCGGGGCGGGGATGGTAGATATTCCCCATATCCTGACCCAGATACCTGGCGCGGCGAGTGTCACCCTGGAACTGTGGACAGCACCCGCCGCGACGATCGAGGCGACGGTCCGCAAAGAGGCGGAGGGGGTGGAAGCGAGCGTCGCCTACCTGAAACCGCTGGTGGCCGCGCGAAGCCGCGAAGTAAAGAGGAATTGATAGGATTCGCTCCCCAAAATGGAACCCGCCCCAGCGCATACGGCGCCGGGGCGGGTTTCTTTTCCCTTCAGATCTCAACAAGATCGAACTACTGAACAGTAACCGTGGTGCTTCCTGAAACCATGATCGGGAGGTCGTTCGCGGAATACATCTTCTTGCCCCACAGGAACTGGGCCGGGTTGAGAGTCTGCTGAATCTTGTGCCACTTAGCATGACCATCTGCGAACAGATAATTGGAACCGCCGGAGTGACGTTCCGGGGAAATGTAAGAGAAGTGCCGAAGTGCGTTCGCCGTTTTGCAAGTGATGAAGTCGCCCTTTGCCTCATCATATGAAAGAGCGTTTACAAATGAGATCGCGGGCGGGTAATTGCCTGATCCCTCGCCTGACCATTTTGCCCCAGCGATACTCACGGCGTT
>JACMJB010000337.1 GCA_014380815.1 Armatimonadota bacterium | reverse complement strand
GTACAGTCCCTCGAAGACGACCTTGAGCCGCGGCGACACCTGCGAGGTGGCCACCAGGTCAATCACGCTCTGCTGCCGGTTGTCGAGCGGCGTAGCGGCCGTGCCGTCGTAGGCCAGGTTCTCGCGGCTGGTCAGCCCGTTGAGCACCAGGGAGGTGGTGGGCGAGGCGGCGTAGACCAGCTGGAAGCCGGGGGCAAGGTCGGTGTTGCGGGGATCGTACACGCCGTTGTAGCGGTTGTAGATATAGCCGTTGACGGTGAGCTTGGCGCTGACGGGATAGGAGGCGCGCACCCCGGCGTTGTAGAAGGGGCTGGGGAACTGGAAGAGGAAGTTGCGCGAGAAGAAGTTGTTGGTGCCGACCTCGATGGTTTCGTAGCCGACGTGGGTGACGAACTGTCCGGCGTCCACCTTGAGGTTTCGGCTGGCCGACAGGGGCACGAGGAAGGTTCCGTAGCCTTCGAGGAGTCGGTTGTTGTCGCCGAGGTTGAAGTTTCTGCGGGCGACTTCTCCTTCGACGAGTCGGATGAAGAAGCCGACTCGGGAGGTTTCGGTGGCGGCGCGTCCGATGCGCAGGTCGGCGAGGTTGACGGCGAACTGTCCGGCGTTGGTGTTGTAGAGGAAGGTGTTTTCGCCGGTGAAGGGCTGATTGAAGTTATGGGTGTAGTTGAGTTCGACGGCTCCAGTGATGGTGAGGGGGGCGGGGGCGGCAGGTGTTGCAGGGGCTTGGGCTTCGGCGGACGCTTTGGCATCCGAAGGAGACGGAGCGGGCACAGGAGAGGGAGACTGGGCGAGAGCAGGACCAGACAGAAAACCGAAAGCCGACAGAGCGGACAGGGTCGCTACAGAGACCGAAGAAGAGAACAGCGCATGAGTCGAGCGATTACGCATGAAAGCGAATGCCTCCTGAGAGAGTTCACGACCGCCAAGAGTAGAATTTTCGGCGACCGACTTTGCCGTGGCACGGACGAACGAAATCGGGTTGTGTTTTTTAGACAGCAAGGGATGCAGGTATCCTCAGCATCAGCGTGCGGGTTCGAAACCGGCTGCCTGGGGAGATGGTTTCCGGTGTCAGGCCTGTCGCACCAATTGCGGACGCGGCACGGAGGAAGAGAGTGACTCGCCGCAGATCTCTCCACAATGATGTGACCCCAGGGCGGGGTTTCGAGAGGGTATACGCGGTGAAACTGGAAGCGGGGGGGGTGAGAAGCGCAGCGGTCTCCTCTCCAGGATTCCCGGCGACCGAACGATCCGTTGGGTTCCGGTAGATTCCCCGGGCGGAAGAGACGCACTTCTGGCCCTTACTCCGTTCACCCGTAAACTCATCCATGTCCGCGGTGACATGGATGAGAATGCTTCTAGATTGACCTGACGTTATTGTCATGCAGATATTTCGCTCGCCATGATAATCGCCTGGGCGATCTCATGCACCGGCTTACCCAGGGCCAGGCTCTGCGCCTGGATGCGCCGAAAGGCATCGCGTTCCGGCATCCCCTGTTTTTCCATTAAAATCGCTTTTGCGCGCCCCACCAGGCGGCGCGCTTCCATGCGGGCATTAAGGCTTTTGACCTCATTCTCCAGCGTAATCAACTCCGCGAAACGCGCGATCGCAATCGCGATGATCGGCCCTAAGTCCTGTGCTCGAAGCGGCTTAGAAAGGAACCCCATCACCCCCGCCGAGTATGCCTGGGCGGCGACTTCGGATCCGGCGCTGCCCGTAAAGATAACAACGGGCGCAATTCTCTCCGCCATCAAGGTGCGAGCTACTTCGATCCCAGAGATCGTGGGAAGAACTATATCAAGCAGAACGAGGTCGGGCCGAAGGTTTCGCGCCAGCGCCAGAGCCTGCCCGCCGCTGTCCGCTTCTCCGGCGACCGTGTACCCCACCGCCACCACTTGTGTTCGCAAGTCAAGGCGCACGATAGGATCATCGTCCACGATAAGCACGCTTGCCTGCCGCACTCCCCCACCTTTCTAGGAACCGTGCCCAAAAACAGAAAAAGGGCAGACGCGGCATTGCGGTGTGTCTGGCGTTTGCCCGCATCCCTGCGCGCGTTCGCCATCACGACCACAATGTCGGTGCTGCCCCAACTTACCGTCCGTAGAAGATCGCCGGTGATTCAGTTCTGAAAGTGGCGGTAGACGGTTGGAAAACCGGCTATTTTTCGTTCCGCCAGGCGGGACTCCAGAGCCGACAATGGCTGGTGTCCCAAGCAATCTGTGATGCCGGTCATTATAAATAACGACCTTCTATCTGTCAAGGGTAATCAGAAAAAAAGTTGTTTGGTTTCTTCTCAGAGCGGGTTCGAGCGCTCGAAGTAGGCATCCATCGTCATCGTGAATACGCCGGTGATTGCTTCCGCGGTCTCGCTGAGCGAGACTTCACGAGCCGCCAGGGAGGAGAGCGTCGCGATCTTTTTTCCCGCCACGCCGCAGGGGATAATGGTGGCGAATCCATCTCGCACCGACTCGGAAACGTTCAGCGCGAAACCGTGGTGTGTCACCCAGCGCGACACCTTCACCCCAAGTGCCGCCAGATACCCGTCGCCGACCCAGACCCCAGCGTGCCAGGGTGCGCGTTCTGCTCCTGCTACGCCAAGCGTCCGCGCGGCGGCGATTATCACGCTTTCCAGAGCGCGCACATAGCGGTGCAGATCGCGCCGCCCTTCGCCAAGATGAAGGATCGGATAGCAAACAAGCTGACCGGGACCATGGTAGGTCACATCTCCGCCCCGATCGGTCTCGATGAGGGCGATGCCACGCGCCGCGTATTCCTCAGGAGTGAGGAGTCGGTGCGAAGGGTCTGAAGCCTTGCCATAGGTGACGGTCGGCGGGTGCTCCAGCAGCAGCACCGTATCCGGCACCTTTTCCTGTTGCCGGAGCGCGACCAGTTTCCGCTGACGCTCCCAGGCATCGGGGTAGGGGATCGGTCCCTCCGACAGCAGGCTGACGATTCGCGGATCGGTCACCAGGCCAGGGCCTTATCGCCGCGCTGCCGCCCGAACCTCGCGGAGCTTCGTTTCGACGGTCGCCTGGACCCGCAGGAGGGCCTCCTCGAGCGCGGGCAGGTCGCCCGCGGGAACGCTCGCTACCTTCACTTCATCCAGTGTCGGCACCACGCGCTCCAGAATGCCGATGAACGCCCGGCCCATGGAAAAGGCCGGAGGGCCATCGGTGCCGGAGATGTCTATCTCCGTGCCTTTGAAGTCAAAACGCCCCTCGCGATTCGTGGAGCCAAGCCCGATACCCCCCCCACCGCCAGCACCGGAACCCCGACCGCCCCCCGCGGTCACCCGTCCCAGGTCTTCCATAGCAAGGCCGAGGATCTCATCCTGCTTATCCGGGAAGGCACGAAGCGCCTTGGCAACACGGCCTGCATCATCGGCGGAAAGCTTTTCGTCCTTGATCTTCTCGACCAGCTTGTTTTGAAGATCCGGGTCCTCGTTGAGCTGACGCAGAAAGCGTCCATGTTTCTCGGTGAGGTTGCCGTCCGCGGGGCGGTTTGGAGAGGAGATGATCTGCTCACCGATGCTTTCCGGCAGATCCAGCAGATCCAGTAGATAGCCGACGGTGCGCTCCGAGAGACCCAGGCGCAGACCGACTTCCTTGTTGGTCGCCTCGAGCTTTACCTTCAGAGATTTGATCGCGGTCGCCTTGTCGAGCGGCGCAAGCTCCTCGCGCTGGAGGTTCTCGATCAGCTGTTCCGTGGTTTTATCCACGAGGTCCGTCGGCGGCGTTTCCCGCACGATACACGGAATGTCGAACAAGCCCGCGAGGTTCGAGGCGCGCCAGCGGCGCTCCCCGGTGATGATGCGGAACCCGTCCACCCCCTCCAGCGGCGTGATGGTGATGGGGTTCAAAAGACCGTGCTGGCGGATGGAGTCCGCAAGGCTCGCGATGGCGGCGTCATCAATGGCACGGCGCGGCTGGTCCGGGTCTTCGACGATGCGGGTTAGTTCAATCAGACGGATCTGCAAGGAAGCGGCACCTCTTGGGGTCGGGATTGACAGATCAGCCTCTGGCAACGAAATATCGGCTGTTTGCTGTCCTTGTTTGCTTTCTCGATTATAACGGCGGTGAAGCGGGCCTGTCAAACCATGCGCCATGCTACAATGTCAGCAAAAGATGCCCGCTGCCACCGTCAAGACTTCCCCCTTCGCCCCCCCTCGCCCGCAACCGTCCGCGCTTCTGCAAAGCGTTCCGTTGCTGTTGATATTCACACTCGCGATCTGGCTCCGGCTTTGGGGGATCGGCTGGGGGCTTCCAAATGCGGCCCGCCTTTTCTCCTACCATCCCGATGAATCCATGGTCGCGGGGGCATCGCTTGTGCTGAACCCTTTCGCGTTCCAGTTCGACCCCGGTTTCTACAACTACGGGTCGCTCGCCCTGCTGCTCAACAGCCTCGCGATTCATCTGGGCGAGTATGGTGGGATCGTTGCGCCCGGTCCGGCGGCAGGTGTCCCCTCCGCCACCGCGCTTCTTACCGCCCGTTTGGTGACCGCTTTGCTCGGAACGGCTACCTGCGGCTTTCTGTACGGTACCGGGCGACGCCTTTACGGCGCGGCGGCGGGCATCGCGGCGGGCATCGTTTACGCGGTGGCGCCGCTGGCCGTGCAGCATGGCCACTTCGCGACCGTGGATGTTCCCGCGACGTTTTTTATTGCCGGCGCCCTGTACTTCGCGGCTCGTCACTTGCAGCCGACCTCCTGCCGTCCCCGTGATCTGCTCTGGTGTGGTTTGTGGGCCGGTTTCGCGGCGGCGACCAAATACAACGCGGGGATCGTGATCCTGGCGGGGGTGGCTGCCTGGCGCCTGACGGAAGACCGCCCCGCGAAGGCGCTGCTCGTGCTGCTGGGCGCGGCAATTCTGGGATTTTTTGTCGGCTGCCCCGCCGCTTTGCTGAACCCGCAGGGGACACTGGCGGCGATTGCCTACGAGTCGCTGCACGCCCGCGAAGGTCACGGCAGCGTTTTTGCCGGGACGCCGCCCGCCTTCTGGTACCATGTCTCGCTTAACCTGCGCTGGGGTCTTGGCTGGCCCCTGCTTCTGGTATCTGGGGCGGGGATCGGCTATGCGCTGTACCGGCGGCGTCCTGGCGATCTGCTGCTGCTGGCCTTCGCCGTCCCTTTTTATGCCCTGATCGGCCTGGCACAGATCAAGTTCGCACGGTATACGCTTCCCCTGTTTCCCCCGCTCGCGCTGCTAGTGGGGGGGCTGATCCCCTGGCCCGTCGCCGATATGCCCTCCCGGCGGCGGATGGGCCTCGTTTCCGGAGCGCTTGGGGCAGCGGCGGCTTTTGCCTTGCTGCTCAGTCTTGGCTTCGACAGCGTGATGGGCCGGACTGATCCCCGTGACCAGGCCGCCGCCTTCATTCGCGAGCGCGGCATCCAGAGCGTGGGTTTTGCAACCGGTCCCTGGTTTTACTCCCCGCCCCTCAGCCCGCTGCTTGGCAGCCCCAATCCCCAGGCGGCGAAGGCATCCGCTTCCCGATTTGACGTGGTGCCGCGACTCATTGCCGCTGATGGGGAGTGGAACCGGGAGCAGCTTCGCCAAACAGACCCGGATGCGGTCGTTCTAAGCGAGATCAACGAATATGCGGATGCGGAGCGGGCGCACCTGCCGGCTGCCGTGGAATATCTCGCCGTCGTGCAACGGATCTACCCGCGACAGACGGTTTTTGCGAATCCGGTGCAGGTTTTCGGCCTGCCGTTCACGAACCTTTCCACAGCGCGCGGACTGCCGACCCAGAACCTCCCCCACGACATGCTGTACACAAACCCGACGACAATCCTTTATACTAAATGACCCAGTCCGATTTCAGCCCAAGTGCCAAAGACCGTATCCTGATCGCCCTTGATTTTGACAACGCAGACGATGCCATCAGGATGACCCGGTCGCTTGCGGGGAATGTGGGCGGGTTCAAGGTCGGACTGGAACTAGTGAATGCGGTGGGGTTTGACATTTTCGACCGGCTGATGGATGCCGGGGCGGAACGCATTTTTTATGATGCGAAGTTTCACGACATTCCGAACACGGTCGCCGGAGCGGTCCGCGCAGCTGCTCGGCGCGGGGTCTGGATGGTGAATGTCCATGCCTCCGGTGGCGGCGCGATGCTTCGCGCCGCCCGCGAGGCCGCGGATACGGTTTCGCATCCCCCGCTTTTGATCGGCGTCACCATTCTGACCAGCATTGACACGGCGACCCTGAACCGCGACCTGCGCGTTTCCGGAGGTACCTCGGACCAGGTACTGCACCTGGCCCGGCTTGCCCAGGCGGTGGGCCTTGATGGCGTAGTCGCCTCGCCGCAGGAGGTGGCGGCGATCCGGGCCACCTGCGGTCCCTCGTTTGTCACGGTGATCCCCGGTATCCGCCCTGCGGGAGTCGCGGCGGACGATCAGGCACGAGTCGCGTCTCCCCGCTCCGCAGTTCAGGACGGGGCACACTACCTGGTCGTGGGGCGCGCAGTCACCGCCACACCGGACCCGAGAGCCGCCGCCGAGGCAGTTGCTTCGGAGATCGCCGATGCCGTGAGCGCGACCTGACCGCTGCTCTCACCGAAATTACGGAGAATCAAGACCAATGTCGAAGCTGGCTGTGCAGATGTATACGGTGCGGGATTTCACGAAGACGCAAGACGGATTCGAGGAGTCGCTGAAAAAGATCAAGGCGCTCGGCTATCCTGCCGTTCAGCTTTCCGCTATTGAAGCGATGAACGGCGAAAATCCCGAAGTGGATGCCGCGACCGCCCGCCGGATACTTGACGACAACGGCCTGCTTTGTGTCGCCACGCACCGCTCCTGGGATCAGTTGTCGGGGCAGACCGAGGCGGAGATCGAGTTTCACCGGACGCTCGGCTGCTCGTTCACCGCGATCGGTGGGATTCCCCGCGAGTATGGGAGCGAAGGAGCGGACGGCTACCGACGCTTTGTCCGGGACGCCGTCCCGGTGATCGCGAAGCTGAAGGCGGGCGGGGTTCAGTTCGCCCACCACAATCACGCGCTCGAATTCCAGCGCATTGAGCCGTTTTCTCCGGCGACCCTCTGGGACATCCTGATTGATGAGGGCGGCCCGGATTACCTGCTGGAGAACGATCTTTACTGGGCCTGGCATGGCGGCGCGGACCCCGCCGATCTGATGGCCCGCTGCACCGGGCGCGCTCCGATCATACACCTGAAAGACAAGGCGGTTGACCCGAAGGACGGCCCGATCATCGCGGCTATCGGCGAGGGGAATCTGCCCTGGGACCGAATTCTGAGCGCCTGCGAAGCCGCCGGGGTGCAGTGGTACGCAGTCGAGCAGGATACCTGCCGCCGAGACCCCTTCGATTGCCTCCGATCCTCCTTCGAATTTCTGACCGCGAAGGGGCTTTGAGCCGCCTTCTCTCGCGTGGCAGGGCGGACTATGCGTCGCCCTGCCTGACCCGACGTGACTTCACGGGCGCTTGATCGCGCATCCGACGCCCTTATAAGTCCGCGAAGAACTCCCAGATCTTGTCGCCGGAGCCGGGAAGCCCTTCGTGACCGAAGTCCGGATAGATCAGAAGGTTCTTCCTGCCGGGTATCCGATTGTAGGCGGCAAACTGCGTGGAGGGCGGGCAGACGGTATCCATCAGGCCAGTGGCCATCAGAACCTCCGCGCGGATCCGCGGGGCGAGAAACTGGTTGTCAATATAGCCGAGCCGCGTGAAAACGTCGTCCTCACGCTCGTGGCGCGGGTCGAACAGTCGGAAATAAGCCTTCAGCTCGTCATAGGCGTCTTTTGCCTGATCCATTTCCCAAACGCGCTTGTAGTCGCAAAGGAACGGGTAGATTGGCGCGGCCTTTTTGATGCGTGGTTCCAGAGCCGCGCAGGCAAGAGTCAGCCCCCCGCCCTGCGATCCACCGGTCGCCCCGACCCGATCGGCATCTACCTCCGGAAAGCGCATCACCACTCGTGCAAGCTGGGCCGTATCGAGGTAGACCGAGCGATAATACAGTTTTTCCGGCGAATCATCAAGGCCCCGGATGATGTGCCCACGCAGTGTATTCCCCTTGACGCCGCCGACATCCTCTGATCTGCCGCCCTGCCCCCGGCAGTCCAGCACGGCGACCGCGTATCCACGCGCCACCTGATGGAGTTTGTCGGCCCAGTCTCCCCCGTTTCCCGAGTAGCCATGGAACTGCAGCAGCGCGGGGATCTTGCCCGTCGTGCCTTTGGGACGCAGGTATTTCGCATAGATACGCGCCCCTCCCACTCCCGTGAAGCGCAAGTCGAAACACTCGGCGAACGGCGCAGTGATCCGGTGCGGGGTCAGTTCCACCTCCGGGTCCAGGGCGTGCATTTCCGCAAGGGCGCGATCCCAATAGTCATCGAAATCGGCGGGACGGGGGGTGCGCCCTTCGTACTGCAGTAGTCGCTCCAGCGGCATGTCTACCAGCGGCATGGAAGTGGTCTCACTTTCCGAGTCAGGATTTCTCTATCATTCAACTCGGAGGAGGCGCTCCCCTCCCATCAGGCGACCTACGACAGCGGGCGGAGTGGGAAAACATCCACGTCCACCCCTGAGGCATAGTGAACGAGGGGAGAGTGTGCGGCCACCGATTCCGGCAGGACAATACCCGCGGCGGCGAGAGAGCTATCCTCGAGCAGCCCCAGGCGGGCGGTTTGGAGGGGATATGGAGCGTGGTGAACGTGCCCGCGCCATAGCCGCCCGTAGGCGTGCGCGTACAGGATATAGCGCTCGACCAGAAAGTGCTCCAGCGTTCCGGGAATGGCTGGGGCGATCGGTCCCGTCGGCTCCCACTCGAACTCCGAGGCTGCCGGAAGCGGG
>JACMJB010000336.1 GCA_014380815.1 Armatimonadota bacterium | reverse complement strand
GACCGCACTGACCGAGGCCATCAAGGCGAAAACGGTCCAGACGCTCTTGATCCTGGGGGGCAACCCGGTCTACAACGCGCCTCGTGACCTGAACTTCGCCGATACGCTGATCAGCAAGGACGGGAAAAAGAGCGTGCCTCTGGTCGTTCGGATGGGTCAGTACGAAGACGAAACGTCGGCTTATGCGGACTGGCACATCCCGGAATCACACCCGCTGGAAGGCTGGAGCGATGCCCGCGCCTTTGACGGCACCGTGTCCATCGTTCAGCCCCTGATCGCGCCTCTGTACGAAAGCCGTTCGGTCCATGAGCTTCTGGCGGAGCTTCTTGGCGAGCCAAAGCCCGGCTACGATATTTTGCTCGGCTACTACCGGAGCGCCTATAAGCCAGCCGGGGCGCTTGCCTTCGACAAGTGGTTCGAGACGGTTCTGCACAACGGCATCGTGCCGAACTCCGCGCTTCCCACGGTCGCCGTGACCGCGCCTGCCGGTCTGCTGGGGCGGTTGCCCGCCGCGCCCGCCGCCTCGGCTGGTCTTGAGATCGCTTTCCGGCTGGACCCAACGGTCTGGGACGGGCGCTATGCGAACAACTCCTGGCTGCAGGAGATCCCCAAGCCGATCACGACGCTGGTTTGGGATAACGCGGCGATCATGAGCGCCCGCACTGCCCAGAAGATCGGAATCCTCAGCGCGGGTAACACCCTCGGGATCAACCAAACGGACGCCAACGACATCGGTCAGAGCAGCGGCAAGCGGGTCGTGGAGCTGACCTTCCAGGGCCAGAAGCTACAGATGCCGGTCTGGGTCCTTCCCGGTCAGCCCGACGACGTGGTGACTGTCCACCTGGGGTTCGGGCGGCGGCGCGCGGGGGTAGTCGGCACAGGCCAGGGCTTCGACACGTACCGGCTCCGAAGCAGCGACTCGCTGCACTACGGGGTGGGCGTCACGGTCCAGCCTACCAACAACGAGTATCAGCTATCTTACACGCAGCCGCATCACCTCCTGCGCGCCGAGTATGGCGAGCAGGAGAACCGCGACATCTACCGCGCGGCAACGCTTGAAGAGTTCATCGCCAAGAAGGGCCTGCTTGGACCGGTTCATGAGGCGGGTGCCGACCATGGCAACGAGGGCCAGGAGAAGAGTTCGGGCGAAAGCGAATCCGGCCACGCGGCCGAGAGTGCCAAGGGAGGCGAGGGCGAGCACTCGACGGGCACAGACGCGGGCGGGGCGGCGGGCGAGAGCCATGGCGGCGGTGGTCACCCCAGCATGGGCAATGGGATCTCCGGCACCAGAGACTCCGAGGTTTACGGCAAGGGCGCGGCAGGGCAGAAGCAGAACGAGCGCGCCGCGGACCCGTACCAGAAGCAGTGGTATTACGCGGACAAGAGCCTCTCCAACAAAGATAACGAGCCGTCGCTTTACCCGGAGTTCAGCGGTCAGAACTACAATCAGTGGGCGATGAGTGTTGACCTCAACACCTGTATCGGGTGCAACGCCTGTGTGATCGCCTGCCAGGCGGAGAACAACATCCCCACCGTGGGCAAAGAGCAGGTGGGCCGGGGCCGCGAGATGCACTGGATCCGCATTGACCACTACTACGCGGGCACGGATCTCGTTCAGCCAGAATCGTACTTCATGCCGATGATGTGCCAGCACTGTGAGAAGGCGCCCTGCGAGCCGGTCTGCCCGGTCGCGGCGACGATCCACGATCATCAGGGGTTGAACCAGATGGTCTACAACCGGTGTATCGGCACGCGCTACTGCTCCAATAACTGCCCGTACAAGGTACGCCGCTTCAACTTTCTGAAGTGGGTAGCCGGAAAGGGCGGCCCGACAACGCTGAACTACGATCTGCCGGTCCTGAAGATGCTGGCAAACCCGGATGTGACCATTCGCGGACGCGGCGTCATGGAGAAGTGCACCTACTGTGTTCAGCGCATCAGTAACGCGCGCATCGAGGCGAAAAAAGAGTACCGCGAGATTCAGGATGGCGAGGTAATCACCGCCTGTCAGCAGGTATGCCCGACACGTGCGATCGCCTTTGGCGACATCAACAACGCGAACAGCGAAGTCTCGCGGCTTCGGCGGGAGCCGCACGATTATCAGGTGCTGGCGGAGCTAAACGTCCGCCCGCGCACGACGTATCTGGCGCGGCTCAGAAACCCGAACGCGGCAATTCTTGCCCTGACAGGCACGGGCGCGGCGGCAGTGGCATCCGGAGCGGACGCCGCGAAGGCACAAGGATAGGACGGCAGGGAACGATTCATGGCTACTCGACCTTTAACCGGAGGCAGTGGGAGCGGAACGACGCCGCCTGCCGCGCCCCCGCCGCTGCGAAACCGCCTGGTGCCGCAAAACTTTATTGACGGTACCCATAACTACGAAACGATCACCGACATCATCGGCGCGGTAGTCCTTTCGCCACGCCCGCCGATGATCTGGTTCATCATGGTCGGACTGGGGTTCATCGGTCTGAACTTCATGCTGCTGGCGATCACCTGGCTGCTGCTCCAGGGAATCGGTATCTGGGGGAATAACATTCCCGTCGCCTGGTCCTGGGACATCGTCAACTTTGTCTGGTGGATCGGGATCGGACACGCCGGGACCCTGATCTCCGCGATCCTGCTGCTGATGCGGCAGCAATGGCGCAACTCGATCAACCGCTTCGCCGAGGCGATGACGGTCTTTGCGGTCATGTGCGCGGGTCTGTACCCGCTGCTGCACACCGGGCGGCCCTGGGTGGACTACTGGCTCTTCCCCTATCCGAACATCCTCGCGATGTGGCCCCAGTTCCGGTCACCGCTCTGCTGGGACGTTTTCGCGGTCACGACTTACTTCACGGTCTCGGTTCTATTCTGGTTCCTGGGTCTGATTCCGGACATCGCCACGCTGCGCGACCGCTCGACCTCCAAGTTCGCGAAGTTTGCCTACGGCCTTGCCGGCCTCGGCTGGAAGGGTTCCGCGAAGCACTGGTTCCGCTACGAGCAGTCGTATAACATCCTCGCCGGACTCTCCGCCCCGCTGGTTCTGTCCGTTCACACGATCGTCAGCTTTGACTTCGCGGTCGGTATCGTCCCAGGCTGGCACACGACGATCTTCCCGCCGTACTTTGTCGCGGGCGCGGTGTTCGCAGGCTTCGCGATGGTGCTCACCTTCGGTCTGCCGCTTCGCGCGCTGTATGGTCTGAAAGACTTCATCACCGACAAGCACATTGACTGGATGGCTAAGATCACTCTGGCGACCGGATTGATCGTCTTCTACGGCTATATTCTGGAGATGTTCTACGGCTGGTACAGCGGCAACGTTTACGAGATGGGGCTGGTCTATCACCGGCTGTTCGGGCCGTACAAGTGGTTCTACTACGCGCTGCTGTTCTGCAACGGGGTCTGGCCGCAGTTCCTGTGGAGTCCGGCGATCCGGCGCAACATGCCGTTCCTGTGGGTGACCTCGATCGTGATCGGCATCGGGATGTGGCTGGAGCGGTTCGTGATCATTCCGGTCTCGCTGACCCGCGACTTCCTGCCGTCGTCGTGGGGATCGTACTCACCGACGCTGTGGGACTGGATGCTCTTTCTGGGCACGATGGGATTCTTCACCTTCCTGCTGTTCTTGTTCGTGAAGTTCCTGCCGATGATCAATATCTTCGAGATGCGCGACCTGCACTACCGCTACACGGGCGGGCATGGCAACGGCAATGGACACAACGGCAACGGCAACGGTCACAACGGAAACGGTGACCACGCGACCGACGGCGAAAAGGTGTTGACCAACCAGGAGCGTTCCGCATTGCCGGAAACCCGCGGCGGGAGCGCATAGCAATCAACATGCATACTGAAGGAAATGTACTGGTACAGTCGCCGATCTATGGCGTGATCGCGGAGTTCCACGATCCCGACATGCTGATGTCGGCGGCGGAGCGGGCACGCGAAGCAGGGTACCGACGGATGGACGCCTACTCCCCGTTCCCGATCCACGGACTGGCGGAGACTATCGGATTCGAGGATGCGCGTATCCCGTGGCTCGCTTTTGGGGGGGGGATCTTCGGAGCGGTCAGCGGTTTCATGCTTCTGACCTGGGTGTCGGTGATTGATTACCCATGGAACGTGGGGGGCAGACCGCTGCTCTCCTGGCCGCAGTTCATCCCGATCACCTTTGAGTGCACCATCCTGTTCGCGGCCCTGACCGCTTTCGGCTCACAGTTCTTCCTGAACGGTCTGCCCAAGCCGTACGATCCGATCTTTAATGCCCGAAATTTCGACCGAGCATCGCAGGATGGCTTCTTTTTGTGTATCGAAGCCGAGGACATGAAGTTCGATGTGGAGGAGACGCAGGCGTTCCTGAGAACGCTGGGTGCGGACGATGTATCGCCGGTCGAACGGTAACCCGGTCAGCCGGTGGCTAGACGCGAAATACAGATGAACTTGAACAATGTAACGACAATGAGACGCTGGGTAGGCGCGACGCTCCTTCTGGGGAACGCCCTCCTCCTATCCGGGTGCCATGTGGATATGTGGGTGCAGCCCAAGATGAAGCCCTACTACGAGAGCGACTTTTTCTCGGATCGCTCCGAGCTTCGCCCCATCGTGCCGCATACCGTGGCGGTAGGTGGTCTGGAGTCGCGGCTGGACGACGCCTATATGCTGGGCCGCACACCGCAGGGAAAGTACGTGCCGCAGATCCCGGTGAAGGCAGTTCGCTCCTTCGTTTCACCTAAAGCGATGCTGGAGCGGGGGCAGGATCGCTACAACGCTTTCTGCTCGCCCTGCCATGGGAAGACGGGCAACGGCAACGGGATGATTACGCAGCGCGGTCTGGGCTACTGGCAGAAGCTGCCCGCTTCCTACTTCACGGACCGCCTGCGCAAAATCGAGGACGGTTACCTTTACGATGTCCTGGTCAACGGGCACGGGGTGATGTATGGCTACGGTTCGCGAATCCAGGACATCAACGATCGCTGGTCCGTGATCGCCTACACCCGTGCGCTGCAGCTTGCCCATAACGCAGACCCCGCTCTCGCTACGGCAGAAGCGCGGGAATCGGTCGCGGGACAAAAACCGGCGAAAGAGCCGGGGGACAGCAAAGAGCTGGGCGAAGGCGTGGACGATAACGCGGTCACCAAGCCGACCGTCAAAAGCGGCACCATGGGGACCGAGCGCCCGGTAAACCGAACGCCGGGCGGTGGCGGGGCCGGGTCAGAGAACGCGGATCAGACCGGGCGCGGCGCGGAATCCTCGGCGGGTGGCGGTGGCGCTCGTGCTCGTGTCTCGCCGGAATCCAGGACAGGCACGGAGTCGGGACAGACTGTCAGTCCGAACGCGGTTCCAACCACGGCGCCGGAAGGGGCGGGACGCTAAGACGATATGGCAGAAGCCTACACCACACCAGATACCGGGCGGCAACAGTCCCTGCTTCCTGATTTGACCAAGATCCGCGGCGCGGCTCTTCCCATTGCTGCCATCGGCCTGATCGGGCTTGTTCTCGGACTCCTCCTGGACCGATCTGAAGGACACCGCGCGTTCTGGGCGTCGTACTATTTCGGGTACATGGTGGCAATGGCCCTGACACTGGGCTGTACGACACTCCTGTTTCTGCACCACTGCGTACGTGGGTCCTGGGGACTCGCGATCCTGCGCATTCTGGAAGCAGGAACGAAAATGCTGCCGATCATGTTCGTTGGGATGATCCCGATCTTGTACGGGGTCTGGACCGGACAGATCTACCCCTGGGCGAACGAGGCCGAGCGCAACGCCAACGAGGTATTCCGGCACAAAGCGCTGTACCTGAACCCGCTCTGGTTCACGATCCGCCAGGTTGTCTACTTCGTGTTCTGGATCTGGGCGACCGGTGAACTGCGCAAGTCATCCCTGAAGCAGGACCAGACGCGCGACGAGACGCTGGCCCAGCAGCGCGGCAGCTTTGCCGCCCCGTTCGGAGTCGTGCATGTGGTGCTGGTGACCTTTGCCTACACCGACTGGCTGATGTCACTGACGGAATGGTTCTCGACCCTCTACGGCGTCTGGAACATCACCAAGAATGTGCTGTTGACCCTTGCCTTCTCGACATATATTGTGCTCAAGTTCCGTGACCGTAAGCCGTACTCTGAAATCGTGACCCCGGCCCTCGCCCGCGACCTGGGCAATATGATCTTGGGATTCACGATGTTCTGGGGGTACACGTCGCTGTCGCAGTTCCTGATTATCTGGTCCGCTAACCTGCCGGAGGAGGTGACCTTCTATGGCGCGCGCGCGGACGGCGCCCTGGTCTACGTGGGCGCGTTCCTCATCTTTGGGCACTTCTTCGGACCGTTCCTCGCGCTGATTACGGGACGCACCAAAAGGACGCCTGACATTCTGCAAAAGGTCTGCGGCTGGCTGATCGTCGTGCGCATCATTGACACCTGGTGGGACATCGTGCCGTTCTTCGGACGTCGGCTCACCGGCCCGGATCTGCCCGGTCTCGCGCTGGATCTGGCGGCCCTGGCAGGTTTCGGGGGTGTCTGGGTGGCGGTAACGATGGCGAATCTCAAAAAGGAGAGCCTGTATCCGGCTCACGACCCACGTCTTATCGAGGCAAAGGAGTTGGCAGCACATGGCGCGCACTAGCAGCGGGGGAGGGCACGGCGTCCCGGGGCCGGACACGAACCTTCTCGAGAAGATGGGCTACGAGACCCGCGATGTCGCGCTTAACTCGCTGGGGAAGTGGCTGATCGGATTGTTTGTTTTTATCGGGGTCGCAACCGCGGCAAG
>JACMJB010000335.1 GCA_014380815.1 Armatimonadota bacterium | reverse complement strand
TTCCGTCGCGGAGCGACGGAAGGGACTACAGAGTCCCGCGGAACGCTGGTCCCAACGGATAGTGCTCCCCCGAAGGGGGCGGGGGGGGAGAACCCAAACGCCGACACTGCTTATATTGGTTTCGATGGACACCGGATCGGCCGTCTGCGGGTGCTGGCGCAATCGCGAAATACGTATATTGTCGCGGAAACAGACGATGCCCTTCTTTTGATTGACCAGCACATCGCCCACGAGCGAGTTTTGTACGAGCAGATGATGAACGGAGCGGAAGGACGGGCGCACTTATGGGGAGTGGTCTCTCAGCACCTCGCCCTGCCGCAGACGCTAGAACTGTCGCCTGGCGATGCGCGAGTCACTCGGGAGCGGCTTTCTGCGCTGGGAAAGGCCGGATTCCTGCTGGAGCCGTTCGGCGGAGAAACCTTTGTGGTCCGGGCGGTTCCCGCCACTCTAGCCCACAAAGACTATCTAGGAACCCTGCGCGAGATCATTGACGACATGGCGTCGGTGAGCAGCCAGCGCCGCCTACTAGTCCCGCACGAATCTGCCGTGATTATGGCCTCGTGCAAAATGGCGGTTAAGAAGGGCGACCCGTTGACAATGGACGAGATGACCCGTCTGCTTTCCGACCTCGCGAAGATGCGGAACCCATTTACCTGCCCGCACGGTCGCCCGATTTTGCTTGCTCTGCCGCACCGGGAGATGGACCGCAAGTTCCACCGCATCGGCCCGCACTAGCGCCACAGTCGCACTAGCCCGGCGTGGACGCGAGCCATTCGTCGCGGAGCAGGTCGGCGAGCCACATATTGTGCCACTTGCCCGCGCGGAAAACATGGCGTCGCGCGACCCCGTATTGCCGGTAGCCCGCCTTTTCCAAGCAGCGACGGCTGCCGATGTTCTCCGCAAACGCTTCGGTTTCCAGCTTTTCGAGCGTCGTGTTTGTGAAGGCATACGCGGTGCGCAGGCGAACCGCCTCGCTGCCGTAGCCTTTGCCCCACTGTGTCTTGTCGCCGATGACGTTCCCCGTGATTGCCCGCTGGTTCCGCCAGTTGATCTGGTGGATGCCGGTACTGCCGATATGCTGATCCTCGACAAGGATAGCCCAGACGATAGAGGTGTCGCTCTTCGCCATCTCTTCAAACCATGCCTGCTCCATCGCGAGCGTCGGGCAGTGGGAAACGCCCAAATAGCGGGTCACGTCGGTATCGGCGAACCAGCGGATGTAGTTCGGCAGCATCTCGGGCGTTAGCGGCGCGAGGGTAATACTCTCCCCGACAATCACAGGGCCAAACATGATAAAAGCCTCCTTTGGAACCGCAGTTGGGGCCTTTATCGCACAGGGGACGCGCTTCGCTAAACAGCGGCTTTTCACCTTGACAGTGTTTTGTCGCCGCGATAAAATGTTCGAGTTACGAACCTGCCCAGGTGGCGAAATGGCAGACGCGCAACGTTGAGGTCGTTGTGGAGCAATCCATGCGGGTTCAAGTCCCGCCCTGGGCATGTGGGTATAAAGAAGAGCGGTCTCGCGAAATGCGAGACCGCTCTTTTTGGCTTTACCGCGCCGCCTGCGGCACGGGGAGTGGGCCACCCGACGCGCGGGGCAGCAGGACTTTGACGGCGGCGGCGAGCTGTGGGTCGCGTCCGGCGATCTCGTCGGCGGGAGACTGCGTGACGGCCTGGTCCGGCTGCGCCCCGGTATGCTCCTCGTTGACACCGGTTTTGACCAGATACCAGCCACGGCCCGGTGTCCGGACGCGAGACCCGTCGAGCAGGGTGCGCGATCCCGTCGAGATGACCGCGCCGAAGGTCGGCACGCCGATAACGGGGCCGCGATTGATCCCCTTGAAGGCGTGGGCGAAGATCTCGGCGTTACTGTACGAGTTCTGATTGATCAGCAGAGCCGACGGCTTCTGCCACGGATACAGCGGCAAACGGTCCTGCGGATAGCCCGGTTCCCCGTCGCGGGGTACGGTATAGGCGTGCCGCGGGATCGTCAGCATCGTCAGCAGATAATCCGCGGTCGAACCGCCACCGTTGTCACGAACATCAATCAGCAGTGCCCCTCTGCCATGCGCTTCCGCGTATAGGCCCTGCTCAAAGCGGTCCTGGCTGCCTTTATCCATGCTCTGAATATGGAGATAGGCGAGTCTGCCGCCGCTCAGCCGGTGCGTTGTTTGCCGGCTCTGCTCCACCCACTCATCGTACAGCAGACTGCGAATACTGGCGTAAGGGGATGGCTGAAGGATCACCTCGCGCGACTTTTTGTCCAGGCCGGTCACCTGAACCGGGGTGCGTTCGCCGACTGTGTCCGCGAGCAGTTCATCCGGATTCGTGTTCGCGGTGATTGTCGTGCCGCCGATCGCCGTGACGATCTCACCGATTCGAAGGCGGCTCGCTTCTCGGTCTGCGGGGCTGTCCCGAAGAACGTGGGCGATCTTCAGACCTGGCCCGGTGTAGCGCTCCTCCCAGAGGACACCAAGCGCGCCGGTCGGAACGGACTCCCCCGCGCTGGAATCTTCCTCACTGGCAGATGGGGGCGTGATGCCGATATGCGACGAATTCAGGTGACCCATCATCAGCCGGATCACGTCGTAGAAATCAGCAGGGTCCGAGGCGGCAGCGGCCAGCGTACGATACTTTGACCGCAGCGCCGACCAGTCGGCTCCGTGAAACTTTGGGTCATAGAACAGCTCGTTCAATGTCGCCCAAGCCTCCTCGAAGGTAGCGACCTGCAAAGCGCGTCGGTCAAAGCTGTAGCGAGCGCGGAAGGGGATAGGGCGTGGTTCGCCGCCAGTGGGAGCGATGGAGGCGAGGGAGCCACCCGTGCCCAGATAAAAGAGCGTTTTGCCGTCACGGGTCCACTGGGGCGAGGACGTGCCACCACTTGCGAGCCGTCGTGGCGCGATGGCAGCGGCCCCTCCACCGTCCACAAAATCTATCAGCGATAGCTCCGGGAGCCGGGAAGACGACGACGAAAAGGCGAGGAGAACATGCCCGTCCGCACCCGGCGCGACAACCGGGCCACCCTCATCTCCCAGCAGCGACGTCAAACGGCGCACCCGCTCATCAATCCGATCGAAATCTATTGCGATGTCGGGTACCGCGGGGGCCGGGGGTGCCATAGGTGGCACTGGCACAGCGACTGTCGCAGCGGGCTTCGCCGCCGGCTCTGCTGGGGCTAGGGCTGGTGCCTTGGCTGGTGGTTCCGGTGCCGGGGCGGGCGGCTCCGGGGAGGTCGGGGCCGGTGGCTGCAGCACTGCGTCGTCTTCCGGAGAAGCGGCGCTCCGACGCCGCGGGGTGGTGCTCGGGGCGGCGGCGGGGGCCAGACCTCCAGCGCGTGGTTTCTTCTTTTCGCGCAGCTGCGCCCATTCGCTGGCGGTTCGCTGGTCATCCGCTTTCCGCAGATAAACGTAGTAAAGGTCGTACTGGCGGTCCAGGCGCTCTCCGGTCCAGAACAGCTTGCTGCCGTCCGGTGACCAGGCAGGCGAAAGGTCGTTTCGGGGATGCAGGCTCAGGTTGACGGGCGTCCTGGCGCCATCCGACGACAGAATAAAAATGTCATAATTGAACTCCTCGTCCTGGCGGCTGATCGTGAACCACCGACCATCCGGCGACCAGGCGTAACTCCCCAGATTCTTACCTGGCAGTACCACCTTCGCGTTTCGACCGTTCGCGTCGGCGACGGTAAGATCTCCCTTTCCACGTACAAAGGCCAGCCGCTTGCC
>JACMJB010000334.1 GCA_014380815.1 Armatimonadota bacterium | reverse complement strand
CAGGATCTCGACCCCGCCCACCTCCGCCGGCTGTCTGAAGGGCATCACGCGGCAAGCCGCGATGGAGCTGGCGGAGCAGCAGCTCCGCCTTTCGGTCCGCGAGGAGAATCTGACTCTCTACGATGTCTATACCGCCGACGAATGCTTCCTGACAGGCACCGCTGCCGAAATCATTCCGGGTGTTATGTTGGATCAGCGCCCCATCGGGTCCGGCAAGCCCGGCGATGTCACCCGCCGTCTGATCGGCGCGTTCCGCGCTCTGACCGGTGAATCCGGCACCCCGTTCTAGAGATTCTGGGACATCGGGGGCGGGCGGCATCGCCCCCGATGTCTCGTCGTCACCGTTCGCTAAGGCGAAGGGTCAGGCATTTGGCGGAACCGCCCGCTTTCATAAACTCGCCAAGCGGCGTCTGGTAAACCGCGAAGCCCCAGCTCTCCAGCGCCTTCACCAGAGTATCCGAAGCGACATTCAAAACGACCCCTGGCCTGCCGCCCGCCGCGATCAGTCCGACCGCATTACAGGCAAACTGCCGAGCGTCGGCTTCGCTGACCGCGAACCGTCGTTCGGGCCACACCCTCCGCTCAACGGTCTCGCGGCTTTCCTCGTCAAACGCCATGGGATTCCAAAGAAGAAAACCGTTCGGAAGCGGACAGAAACAGGTATCGAGGTGGTAGTAACGGGGATCAATCAGGCCCAGGGAGACCACCTCGACCCCGAAAAAGTCCGAAAGAAAGGCGTGGGAGGCAAGATCAGTACGGAACCCGTGGGCCGCCCAGAGCAGGGGGCGAGGGGACTGCGCCGCACCCTCATCAAAAAGGGCGTCGCCCGCGCCTTCAAAGCAGATGCCCTCCGGCAGATCGCGCAGGGTAAGCCCCTGCGCCTCGAACCAGGTACGATAGGGGAGTTCCTCGCCCTGCCGCTGTGAATGACGGAAACGGGCCGGTACGCAGATGCCCTGGTGTGTCAGTCCCGCGTTGGCAGTGAACACCATATCGGGAAGTCCCGGCTGCGCGGGGACCAGAAAGACGCGCGCGCCGAGAGCGTCGCTGAAAAGATGGTGGAGGGCATGCCACTGGTCCTCCGCTTCGCGGCGTCCGACACTGCCCTCTTTGCCCTGCATCCAGGGGTTAATGACGTACTCCACGCCGAAAAAGTGCGGCGCACACATCAGGAAATGTGCCTGATTTTCCATTCTCTCCTATTTCGATGGCGCGAAGTCCTAGAGCTTCAGCGCGGTCACCCCGCGGTCAGACCTGCCGGGGCTTTACGTTTCCATCATACCAAATGAAACGCTTGCATAACGAAAACGGGCCAGGTATACTGACAGCACGTAAGCGGGAGTAGTTCAGTGGTAGAGCGTTTCCTTCCCAAGGAAAATGTCGCGAGTTCGAGTCTCGTCTCCCGCTCTCCGAAATGATGCAGGAAAGCCGTGGTTCAAAAGACCACGGCTTTCCTATTGAATGGCACTACCGTATCGCTGACGCTTTTGACGAGAACTGAGACCCGGGGAGCGCCTCCTCATCGCTCCCATCAGTGCGGCGTTTGGGACTTCCCACCGGGACCGGCTGCTGCAGCATCGTCGCCAGGGTTTCGGTCAGGCGGGCCGTGGCCTTCTCGATCGCCCCGCGCTGACCCTCGAGGTCCGACAGGTCCAGAGCCGGGCCAAACGTCACCAGAACGGGAATGCCGCTCCGACGGGGCAGGGGGGCACCGTAGGTCCAGATCTCGCTGGTATTGACCAGGGCGACCGGAACCACCGGGACTTTTGCCCGCAACGCTACCATCAGCGCGCCGGGATGAAGCGGCTGAAGGAGTCCGTGCGGGTTGCCGCCGCCTTCCGGAAAAATGACGACGACTTCGCCCGCCTTGAGAAGCTCCTCCGCGCGCCGCAGGGCGGACCGGTCGGCGCTGTCGCGCTTGACAGGGAACCCGTGCCAGAGACGCATCAGCGCGCCGAGCACCGGGACCTCGAACAGCTCTGCCTTGGCCATGAACCATGCATTGCGCGGCAGCGCGACCGCGACCGCAGCAGGGTCCGCATCGCTAAAGTGGTTGGGGCACAGCAGCACCCCACCGCGAGCCGGTACATTACTCACCCCGCTGCGTCGGAATCCGCCCAGGACCCCGAAAGCGGTCCGCATAAAAAGCTTCATCAGGGGCCAGGTCATCCGGTAAAGCATCGCGTCTACTTCCTGCTCCGTTCTTCGTTCGAGCACCCAGCGCATCCAGTTATCCAGTTACCCAGTGGTCGTGCCCCAAGGATACCGAGGGGCGTCGGCAACGTCAAGACCCAGAGGGGGGAGGACCGGTACCCAAAAAACCCGGGACCAGCCGCGAAGCCGGGGCGCGGAGATAGGGCAGATACTGCGTGTGGCGATACAATAAAGATTATGCCGATTGACGCCGAATACAATCGCCTTCTGTCCGCGCTAAAGGGACAGGGCTATCGTCTCACGAATCCACGTCGAGCACTGGTACGCTTGCTGGCGGGGAGCGGGGAGCCACTCTCGATTCAGGAGATGCATGCCGCCGTCAACGAGTCGGTCGTCCGCGAGGGGGGGAGCGACGAAGACATCAATCTGGTGACGGTGTACCGCTTTGCGAACTTGCTGGTGGACCTTCGCCTGGCACGGCGGGTGGAGTTTGGGCAGGGATATTACCGCTACGAACGTGAGGAGCCGCAGTCGGGACCGCACCACCATCACTTGGTTTGCAACCGCTGCGGGAAGATCGAGGATTTTCAGGGCTGCGATATCGCACAGACTCTTTCCGCGAGACTGGAAGCCGAGAGCGGCTTCAAGGTGGAGCGGCACCAGCTGGAGATGTACGGTACCTGCCCATCCTGCCAGAGCACCTAGAAACGAGGCCGCGCCTCACAATCGCTTTGCCTGCGAGGCGCGGTCCTTCCGCGATCATCTTTGCCCTATCACTCCGAGGCAGGGATTCGAACCCCGATAAGAGGCACCAAAAACCTCTGTCCTGCCGTTGAACGACCTCGGATCATTTTTCCCTGGAAGAGGGCCAATTCCGGATGGAGTTGTCGGAAGCGCCACCGATTCTTCCGGTTCCAGTATATCCTATCTGTTCCACTTCCTGCCGCACCGTTTCCAGGTTGGGGCGTCCCACTTTCCGGCGCGAAATTTGACTGCAGCGCAGGCGGATTCAGGGGCGCATCGTGTCTTCTCGGAAAGTCTTCCGGTATGGAACTGATTGTACCGACCGGGTGGGCGAAAACGAACGAAAGCGAGCGACCTTAATTATGGCGGATTTG
>JACMJB010000333.1 GCA_014380815.1 Armatimonadota bacterium | reverse complement strand
CGCCGGGCGCGCTCGGCGTCTCGGTGTTGCGCCGAAAGCTCGTCCGCGCGCAGTTCCGCCGCCTGAACTCGCACCTCGAGCGCGCGCACGGCACGGCGCAACGTGCGCCGCTCTTCTGCCAGCAGATCGGCCTTTTTCTGCAGCGCCTCAAAATCGCGTCGGTCCACCGGGCGAGTCTTGGGACCGTCTCCCCGCCTGCCCACCAGGTCGCGCAGACCGGCATCGCGGTAGAGAGTGGCACGCGAAATACCAGCCCGCTGCGCAACATCCCTCATAGTAAACGGGAGAGACAGGGACTCCAACTCCGCGATTGCCTTCTCGACCTGCTGATGGCGGTCCCTGGCATCGCCAGGTCGTCGCCCGCGCTGCCGCTGCTCCAGATCCGGGCCAGAGTTCGCTGCTGTCCGCCCCGTCGGTTTCGCCGCTTTCCGAACGGTGCGATCCTTCGCCGCTGCCATCGTACACCTCTCTCCTTTAGCCGAATCCCTCCGCTGCGCACTGCCATTCTACCCTGACGCACGCTCTTCATTGTGGGGTACAATAGGCGCGTTCTATCGAAACAATGTCCGCGACCTGCCCGAAGGATGGTCGGTTGGTCGTTGATCAAAGGAAGACCTCGTGGCATCCACGTTTCCCCTTAACATCGTCACCCCGGAAAAGACCGTTCTGTCCGAGACCGTGCAGGCCGTGCAGCTTCCCGCCGCGGGTGGCAGTCTGGGCATCCTCGCCGGTCACGCACCGCTTCTTGCCGAGCTTTCCGTCGGAGAGTGCGTCGTCCGCCTGCCGAACGGCGCGCAGGAGCAGCTGGTGATCGCGGGTGGCTTCGTCGAAGTTTCACGCGAACAGGTGACAGTTCTCGCCGACACCGCCGAGTTCGCCGCCGATATTGACGTGAATCGCGCCGAGGCGTCTCTCGCGCGTGCCCGTGAGATGCTGGCAAAGCTGGATGCGGGAGCGGCTGCGGAGATGGACCGAGCCACCGCCGACGCCGAGATGCGCCGTGCTCAGGCAGCGATCCGTATCGGCGGTCGCCGCTGACGGACCCCTTTGCGGACCGATGCTCAGCCGCTTTGGGCAGGGAATTTAGGAACGGAGTCACCCCCGGGCATGGGAAGCAAAATCTGGCGCCTGATCTTCAACTTTCTTCTTTCCGCCATGCTCGCCGTGTTCGGCTGGAATGCGGTGCTTGCTTTCCTGAACTGGGCGGCCCAGGACCCGCAGCTGAAAGTCTACTTCGCCGCAGCTCAGGGTGATGAGTGGCTGGGAATCCTGTACCGGACGACGTTTATCGCGGTCGGGGGTATTTTCGGCTTCGCACTGGGGGCGACCATCTTCCGCCGCCTCGAACTGGTGGGGGACCGGCTGCGAGGCATGGCGACCCGGGATAAAGTCGCCCTGGTCGGTGGCTTGGTGGTGGGTCTGCTCCTTGCGGCGATCCTGGCGATCCCAATCATCTTGTTCCTGACCCAGTACTCGCCCGCGATCGCCGTGACCGTCGCGATGCTGCTGGGAGTCGCGGTCATGTACCTGACGACCGTCGCGGCGCTCTCGATGAAAGAAGAGATCCGGTTCTACATGCCTGCCTCCCCGGAAGAGGATGCCCCTCCCACGGAAAAATTCAAGCTGCTGGATACGAATGTCATCATTGACGGGCGGATCGCGGATGTCGCGCGGGCAGGTTTTGTCGAGCCTCCCATTTATGTCCCGGGCTTTATCCTGGATGAGCTTCAGCATATCGCCGACTCTTCGGACGACATGCGGCGAGCGCGGGGCCGCCATGGTCTCGAGGTCCTGAACACGATGAACAAGGAGCTGGACCTTACCGTTCGCGAGTACGACCGGCTCGCGCCGAGGGTGCCCGGTGAAGAGGTGGATGCACGGCTGGTCCGGCTTGCAAAAGCGCTCAACGGGTCCATCGTGACGAATGACTACAACCTGAACCGTGTTGCCCGGCTTCAGGATGTTCCGGTCCTGAACGTCAATGATCTGGCGGTCGCGCTCAGACCGCGCGTCCTTCCCGGCGAACCGATGCAGGTCAAGCTGGTCAAAGAGGGTAAGGAACCGACACAGGGAATCGGTTACCTGGATGATGGCACCATGGTGGTGGTGGAGAACGGCAGACGGCAGATCGGGGAGACGGTCGAGGTGATTGTCTCCCAGGTCATACAGACCGCATCGGGCAAGATCATCTTTGCCCACCTGCAGGAGGGCGGTGCCGGAAGCAGCGAAGAGAATACAGGAGGCGACGATCTTGAGGGGGGTGTGCGCGCTTATACCCGCAGCGGGCCGAGGCGTCCGGTTCGGCGGTAGCGAGAACAAGGTTTTCGCCCCTCTCCTGGGGAGGCCGCTGCTCGCGTGGACCCTCCAGGCTTTCGCCGACTGCGAAGACATTGATCGCATCGTCCTGATCGGCAGCGAGGCCGACCTTCCGCGCTTACGGCAGATCGGTGAGCAGTATACCGGGGGGAAACAGCGCATTGTCGTTGAGGGCGGCGCGGATCGCCAGTCCTCCGTGCGTCTTGGGCTTGTGGCCTGTGAAGATTCCGAGTTCATCGTCGTGCATGATGCCGCCAGACCCTGCGTGACGCCTGCGCTGATCGCCGATTCGCTGCTGCGCTGCCGTGTCTCCGGGGCTGTGACCACGGCGGTTCCCGTGGCGGATTCCCTGCTGCGCGTCTCTCCGGAACTGCCAGGCGAGACCGTGGATCGGACACATCTCTGGGCGGTACAGACCCCTCAGACTTTCCGCGGCTCCGTGCTCCGGGAGGCGCATGATGCCGCGCTGCGAGGCGCCTACACCGAGACCGACGACCTCGGTCTTGTTCGTCGCCTGGGCCTGCCGTGGGAGATCCTGCCCGGGTCATCGGAAAACCTGAAGGTGACCCGTTCCGAAGACCTGGCGCTTGTCGAGGCGGTCTGGATGCGAAGGAACACCCCTCCTTCCCTGTCGCCAGCTCTCCCTTCCCCGCGCCCCGCCGCCACGATGCTCTCCCCCACCGAAGGACAGGAGGCGCTCCCGGCTGATGCTGTCCTGGCTGCGCAGAACCGCGGGGAGGGAAGCCTCAGGGAGAGAAGTCTTGGGGACCAGGCGGGGGCGGTGCGATTACCCTTTCGCATCGGCTATGGCTACGATGTCCACCCCTTTGCGGAGGGCCGCCCGATGTACCTGGGTGGGGTTCACTTTCCTGAAGCAGCGCGCGGACTGCAGGG
>JACMJB010000332.1 GCA_014380815.1 Armatimonadota bacterium | reverse complement strand
CGTCAGGTCAAAAAAATCTCCGACGGCAACGGCATCATCGTGGATACCAATTATGTGCCCGCCAAGAATCAGATCTATCTGGGCCGAACCCTGGTGCAAAACAACCTCTCCTTCAATAACGGCGGTTCAGGGATTCACGCCTACAAGAGCCACCGCGTGGACATCATCAACAACACCGCCTACCACAACGGAGCCTCGCCGGAACTGAACTGGGGGCAGATCTTCGTTCAGAACGCCGACGACATGAAAATGATCAACAACATCCTGGTCTCGCGCCCGAACCAGCCGATCAACTCGGTCGGCCCGGACGGGGGCGACCAGAAAAGCACGAAGGTGGTGCGAGCGCACAACCTGTATTTCGGTGGCCTGGCTCCCAAACTCACGGGTGAGGGCGACCGGATCGCCGACCCGCTGTTTGTCAACGCCTCCACCGATCACAAAGTCGCCGATTTCCATGTCAAACCCGGCAGTCCGGCGATCGGCGCGGGGATGCGAGCACCCTTTATGCCATACCTAGACCTCGACGGCAAACTACGCTTAGCAGCCGCCGCACCCGATCGGGGGGCCTACCAGTACGGGAAGGCACCAGCACAGACGGCTGGTGCCGTTTCGAAATCAGTCAGTGGCGCTCGCTAAAGCCGCAGGAAGGGGAGATTTCCGCGTAACCACCGAATGAAGCCAGGATCTTGTCGCACCAGTGCTGAGTTCTTCTTGTCAGCGACGACCCTGCGGATCACGAAGTGATCCATGCTTCTCAACTGCCGTCCTTCGAAGACGACTACGGCAATTTGTGTTTAATCGCAACGAAAGCAATCTAACTATGGTTTTCAATCGTTCGACTATCCTGGCAGGTTTGAGCCTGCTAGGTCTATCGGCGACCCAAAGCTGTATGGCAAGGGAAATCTATGTCGCCTCCGGCGTCTCGCCAGCGGTGGGCGTCACCGTCCCCACCGCTGGGGCGAATACCAATTCCGGTACCTCCACTGCGCCGCTGCTAACCATTCAGGCAGCCGCCAACATCGCGCAGCCGGGCGACACCGTGATCGTCAAGGACGGGCTTTACACGGAAAATGTCACCATCGGATACGACACCTACTACAACCGGTGGGTGAACTCAACGACCGGCACCGCGACAGGTGGTCGGATCCGGCAGCGCCGGGGCTGGGAGCCGCTGTCCTCTTAATGGAAGGAAGAGAGCAGCGGTTCTTTCTCCCACCGGGAGAGGACATGACGAATAATACGGTTAACTTTGCCTTGCCTATCGCGAGCCGCACCTGTTTAACCTATCGTTAATCTCCCTGTACTGGGAGGAGATAGATCTGATCTCACACCAGAGTCAACCTATGAAGACAACGATTATGATGATATGGCGCAATCGAAGAGGCCAAGGTACTTTGATTGCAAGCAGTGCCCTTCTCCTTCTCGGCACACTGTTTCCGAGCATTGGCGCGTTCGCCCAGGAGCGGCCCGCACCGATCCTCTCACCCCAGGTTGATGCTGACCGGCGGGTGACATTCCGGCTTCGCGCCCCTGCTGCACGCTCCGTCACCGTGGTAGGCGAATGGGACAGTAAGTCGTATCCCCTGGTCAAGGACGAAGCGACCGGCGTGTGGAGCGTGACACTCGGACCGGTCGCCCCCGATCTCTATGGCTATAGCTTTCGTGTGGATGGGCTGTTCTTGCTCGACTCTGCCAACCGTCGGATCAAGCCGATGCGCTCTCCTACGACAAGTGTTCTGGATATGCCTGGGACCAAACCGACCCCCTGCGACCCCCTGCCGGGCATCGCACGCGGCGTGGTACACCTGCATGATTATGAGTCCAAGCCACTCGGGCGCCGCCGACTGCGCGTTTACACGCCCGCCGTGTACGAGAAGGAGCGAAACGCCCGGTTCCCGGTCCTATACCTTTTCCATGGCTCGGGCGACAACGAGGCCACCTGGACGGAATTTGGACGGGCCAACGTCATCCTGGATAACCTGATCGCATCGGGCGCGGTCAAACCGATGGTCGTGGTGATGACCGACGGTCACGCCGTCGGGTCGGGTGAACCGGAAGGCCGGGCACGGAACGTCATCGCCTTCGAACAGGATCTGCTGGAGGCGGTCCTGCCGCTTGCCGAATCGCACTACCGGATCGAGGCGGACCGGGATCACCGGGCTATCGCCGGGCTTTCGATGGGGGGCAACCAATCCCTGCTGGTCGGCCTGAACCACCGCGACCGCTTTGCCTGGATCGGTGGGATGAGCAGCGCGATCCGTGATACCGCCCCACTGGATCCCTTTTTCGCCCGTCGGGAGCAGGACGACAAACGGTCCCCGATCCGTCTGCTCTGGTTCGCCATCGGCAAAGACGACTTTCTGCTGGCCCAGAACCGAGCCTTCGATGCCCTGCTGACCGAAAAGAAGGTGCCCCATGAATATGTCGAAACGGAGGGGGGACACTCGTGGCCGGTCTGGCGGCGGTACCTTGCCGTGCTCGCCCCACGCCTGTTTACCGCCTCCCGCCCGGCTGTCTCGGCACGATAACGACCTATCATGATGAACCCGCTGAGGGAGGAGATGACCCTCCTGCTTACCGACTGGTGCGAGGGTCTGCTTCGCCATCAGATCCATGACCCTGACGATGTCTCCCGGCACGGCGGGCTTCGCTGCCCGGACTGCGGCATCGTCCATGGACGCTGCGGCGATGCCCTGTATCCGTTTCTTAAAATGGCGCGCGAGACCGGCGACGACCGCTGGGTGCGTGCGGCTGCCGCTGTGCAGCAGTGGTCGGATACGGCGTCGCGCGACGACGGCTCCTTCGTAAACGAGGTCGAGGGCAACCACTGGAATGGAATCACGGTGTTCGCCGCGCTGGCGCTGTCGGAGGCGCTGCACTTTCACGGGGATCTTCTGACAGCGGAGGCATCCGCCCGCTGGACCCGCCGACTGGAACGCGCCGCGCACTGGATCAACGGGATAGACTGGGCCGATCATGGCACCATCAATTATCCGATTTCGGCGGCGGCGGCGCTGGCAAGCGCCGGGCGGGTTCTCCAAGACGAAACGCTTCTCCAAACCGCGCGGCACTGGGGAACCTGGGCGCGGGACTATTTTCTGCCCGATGGCATCCTGTTTGGCGAGGGACCCCGCCCCCCAACGATACGCGGTATCTACGCCGTGGACGCCCTCTATAATCTCTAAGAGTCGCTGCCGAACCTTGCGCTATATGCGGAGATCACCGGCGACACGGAGGCGCGTGCGCAGGTCCTGCGGTCATTCGAATCACACCTCGATTTCCTGCTGCCCGATGGCTCGCTCGATGCCGGGTGGTGCTCCCGCAGCTTCAAGTGGACCTTGTGGGGCAGCCGTACCAGCGACGGGATCGCGGGCCTGCTGCCCTGTGCGCGCTTCGATGATCGCATCGGCGAGGCGGTGTGGCGCAATCTGGAGTACCTGCGCTCCTGCACCCAGGAGGGCCTGCTTTACGGCGGCCCGCACCTCGAAGCGCACGGGCGAGCGCCCTGCCTCCACCACACCTTCTGCCACGCCAAAGCGCTTGCCGCCGCGCTCGATAGCGGGTATTTTCCCGAGCAACGGCGCGCGCTGCCCGGCGATCAGCCGCGCGGTATCGTTTTGCGCGAACCACTGGGCACGACACTGGTTTCACTGGGGAAATGGCGGGCATCGTTCACGGTATCGGACGTGTTCTACGGTGCGCGCGGCTCCCACGCCAGCGGCGGCGCGATGACCCTGCTCTGGCATGCCGACACCGGCCCGCTGTGCGTTTCCAGCATGAGCCACTACGGTCAGATCGAGGGCCGTAACATGGCACTCGCCCGGTCGGAGCGCGAAATCACCGTCCTGACGCCGCGCCTGGAACAGGGAGCGTTCTCGAGTGCCCTGGATTGGACCGCGACCCTGGAGACCGGCGAGGACCGGGTCGTGGCACGCGGACGATTGACGGACCTTGAGGGGAAGGCTTCCCACGAATTCCGGCTGGAGACACGCTTCGGGGAGGACTTCGTTCATTTCAACGTGAAGAGTGAAGGGGCCGTCTTCGTGCTGCCGATCGTTTCGCGAGGGGATGAAGCGGTCGCATGGTCGGATCACCGGGTCGAAATCAGCAAGACCCTGGCGAGGGTCGTCTGCGAGTCGCCGGGGGTGATCCGCGGCGAGGCCGCGCGCGTCTTCCACTTCGTACCGGGCGTGCAGGGCGTGCGTCTTGAAGTGGACGTGCCCGCCGGGGGAATGGACGTCTTTTTGCGAGTGTGGGAGCGGCGATGAGCCATTGCATCTTCCTGGCCTTGGAGTGGCAGGGCGGGAATAGGGAACCATGAGCGCGAACGAGACCGACATGACAGAAACGAGCGGGATGGTATCCCCACCCCGCCGCAGACCGCATATTCTGCTGTGTTCGGCGTGGCAGAACGTCAATATCGGCGATATCGCCCATACGCCGGGTGCCCTCGCACTACTGGAGGAATACCTTCCCGATGTGGATGTCACGCTCTGGGCGTACACCCCGTTGACATCCGGCGCGGCGGCGATGATCCGTCAGCGATTCCCCCGGGTCTCTATCGTGACGGGCACTGTCTCCCCGGATGATCAGGCGTCGAACGAGGAGCTGGGCGCGGCTCTGAGCCGTGCCGACTTCTTTCTGCACGGATCGGGACCGGCAATGCTTGGCTGGGCGCACGCTGAGGCGTTCTCTCGGTGCACGGGCCGTCCCTTCGGTGTCTATGGGGTGACCTACGGCCTGTACGGGATTCCGGAGAAGGCGACGCTCAGCCGCACTCGCTTCACCTACTTCCGCGAGTCGGTCTCGCTGGAGACGGCACGGCGCGACGGCGTGCAGGCGCCGATCATGGAGTTTGCGCCGGACGCGGCATTCGCCTTCAACCAGCGCGACGAAGTGAAGGCGATCACGTTCCTGCGCGATCATGACCTCGAAGAGGGGAACTTTCTCTGCTGTATCTCGCGCCTGCGCTACACTCCTTTCTGGGAGATGTCCTCCAAAAACACCCCCTTTGACCCGGCGAGGCATGCCCGCAATGAAGCGAAGAAGGAATCGGACCACGAGCCGCTCCGCGAAGCCATCATTGCCGTGACCCGGCAGACCACGATGAAAGTGCTGATCTGCCCCGAGGACGAAACGCAGATGCGAATCACCCGCGAGAACCTGGTGGAGCGACTCCCCAAGGATGTCCTGGAGCGGGTCGTCTGGCGCGAAGCGTTCTGGCTTCCGGACGAGGCGCTGGCGGTCTACGCGCGGTCCGCGGGGCTGTTCGGCAGTGAGATGCACTCTCCGATTATGTGCATCGGGAGCGGAATTCCGGCAGTCGTCTGCCGCTGGGAAGAGCAAAGCACCAAGGGCTATATGTGGCGCGACATCGGGCTGGGCGAATGGCTCTTCGATCTCGACAAAAACGAGGAAGCAAGTGGCGTCGCGGGCGCGGTCCTCGCCATCGCCAAAGATCCCGCGGCTGCCCGGGCAAAGGCAGCTCGCGCACGAGACCTGGTCCGCGCCCGCTTTGGGGAAACGATGGGGGTTGTCCGGCAGGAGGTTCTGGCGGCGAGCCACGGGGCGTGATCCGGGATGAGTCCGCGCGATCTACTCACGCCGGGCGCACGAGCCGCACCTGCGGGTACGCGAGCCTGCATAATCGGATCCCTCAAGCCTGGGGGAGACCAGTCAAATGATCCGAGCAGATGAAGATAAGACGAAAGGACAAAACGTGTCTGTATCCCTGCCACACCGTGAATCACGCCTGCTGCTGCGTTCCTCGTGGGGGACCGTTAATATCGGCGACATTGCGCACACGCCCGGCATACTGCACTTGCTGGAGCAGTATCTGCCGGATACGGAGGTGCGGCTCTGGCCCACCAGTGTCGGCAACGGGGTCGAGGAGATGCTTCATAAACGCTTTCCCCGGCTGGTGATCCTCAAAAGTCCCGGCGATATTCAAACCGCTCTGAAAGAATGCGACTTTCTGATTCACGGCTCCGGCCCGTCCTTGATCGCGCACCGCGACGTCGCGCGCTGGCGGACCGAGACCGGCGGTAAGCCCTACGGCATCTACGGAATCACGCTGACCGACGTCAGCGCCCAGGATGCCGAATTGATCCGCGGAGCGCGTTTCGCGTTCTTCCGAGACTCGGTCTCGCTGAAGCGGGTTCAGGATCGGGGCATCGGCTGCCCGGTCCTGGAATTCAGTCCGGACGCCGCGTTCGCCACCGATCTGCACAATGATGCCGCTGCCACTGCGTTTCTTCGGGCGAACCGCCTGGAGGAGGGGAAGTTCCTTTGTGTCATCCCGCGCCTGCGCTACTCTCCCTACTGGAAGATGTTTCACAGCGCGATGTCCTCCGAAGACGAGCGCAAACATGCCCGCAGCGAGGCGATGAAGGAACACGACCACGCACCTCTGCGAGCAGTAATCACCGCGGTGACGCGCCAGACCCCGCTCAAGGTGCTTGTCTGTCCGGAGGACGAGAGCCAAATGGCGGTCGGCAAGGAGATGCTGGTGGACCCGCTTCCTGCTGATGTGAAGGAAAAAGTCGTTTGGCGGGAGCGTTACTGGCTCACTGACGAGGCACTGAGCACGTATCGCCGCAGCGCCGGGCTGTTCGGGCTGGAGATGCACAGCCCGATCCTATGTGTTGGTAACGGGGTTCCCGCCATTGTCTGCCGGTTCGCCGAGCAGACCAGCAAAGGGTTTATGTGGCGAGATATCGGACTGGGCGAATGGTTATTTGACATGGACAAAGACGAGGAGTTCCCTCGCATCACCGAAGCCGTCCTGACTGTCGCCGGCAACTCCGGTGCGGCGAGGGAGAAGGCGAACCGCGCCCGCGACTTCGTCCTCCGCCGCTTCCGAGAAACGATGGGGGTCGTCCAGCGGGAGGTTCTGTCTGCCAAGGCAGCATCCCCGCGAACTGAACTCAAGTAGCACAGCGTCCACTGTCTACGGGAAGCGGCCTGTTCTATGCCTGAATCGCAGTCACAGTTTTTTGTTGTTGGCATCACCCATGTAGACCTGGCCTGGAAGCGCGGGCGGGCCGAGATGTCGGAGATGATGGAGATCGTTGTGATCCGACTGCTCGATGCGCTTGAACAGAACCCGGACTACCGGTATCACCTTGAGCAGGCATCGCACTTTCGTGAACTGCAGCGGCGGCGTCCCGATCTCATTGCAAGGCTGCGTCCCTTTGTTGAGGAAGGCCGGATCGAGATGGCGGGCGGCATGGCCTCGACGCTGGAAAGTAATCTTCCCAACGGGGAGTGTTTTGTCCGCAATCAGCAGATCGGCCTGCAGTGGGTGCGTGATACCTGGGGTGTCGAGGTCAAAACCGGCTGGCTGGTGGATACCTTTGGCATTCCTGCTCAGGTGCCCCAGATCCTGAAAGGCTTCGGTATCCACCAGTTGATGGCAAGCCGATTCGGCGGCAGTCACACCCGCGATCTGTTCTTGGCCAGTGGCCTTGACGGCAGTCAGGTGACCGTCGCGGGCTGGGGTTCCTACGCCGCCTATATTCATCCCGAGAACGTGGCCTGGCGATTCTACAAGAACTGGGACGACATCGAGGCCTGCTTTGCTCGGGCGGACCAGTTGACCGGCCCTGGTCCGTTCCTCGTCCTTCCTTACACCGAGAATGAGATGCTGGTCAGCCTGCGGCCCCAGCAGCTTGTGGCAGCGCGCCAGCGCGAACGGCCTGACCAGTCGTGGCGCACCGCTACCCCCGCCGAGTTCTTTGCTGCCCTAGCGAAGACCGGGCGCATACTGCCCGTCGTGGATGGAGATCTGAATCCGGAGTTCACAGGGTGTTTTTCGCTGCGCCATGCCATCCGCACCGAGAACCGCCGGGTCGAGACGCGATTATTGGAAGCGGAAAAGTGGGCTGCACTGGCAAGACTGGACCGCGGTGCGGCGCTGGAAGCGGCGTGGTGGGAGTTGGCCTACGTGCAGTTCCACGATGTCTTCACCGGCTCGCACCCTTCTGAAGTCTTCCACAATGTGATGCAGGTTCTTCGCGAGGTGGAAAGCGCCGCCGACACCGTGCTCTTCGAAGCCCTCACACAGATCGTCCCTCCAACTGACGCTGCCATTTCGGGCAAGCAGGACCGCGTCTCAGTGGCCCTTTTCAATGGTCTGCCCTGGAACCGAAACGACATCGCCGAGGTTCCGCTGCCTTCCGGCTGGTCGGGGGTCTCCCGCGTGACCGACTCCCACGGCGCCTCCTGCCCGTTCGCGGTGGAGGGCGATGTGGTGCGCGTGCGGTCGGAAGCGGCCGCGACCGGTTACGCTGCCATCGAAATGGAATTCGGTGCGTCGCCGGTGGCAGGGTGGGAGGCAGCGGCGACAGCGACACTTGAGAACGAGTGGGTTCGCGCGGAGTTTGACCCGGTTCAGGGCATCAGGAAGCTGATCTGGAAGCCGACCGGCGCGGTGCTGATGGAGAATGCCCAGAGCTGGCTGGTGGCCCAGCGCGACGACGGCAACTTTCAAATCGAGAACCCTGCTGGTCCGGAGGTGACCGCCTCCAGCGGGACGCTGCGCCTGGAGGAGCGGGACTCTCTGCTTGGGCGATCGGTGCGTCTGTCCGGTGAGTTCCCGGTGCTTCCCTGGGCGGGAGTGGGGAACCATCTCCACTGGTCCGCGGAGTTTTTTCTGCCCACGCACCGCCCCATCCTGCGCCTCTCCCTGCGCCTGGATTGGAAGGGGGAGGGGACGCGCGTCCGCCTGACGCTGCCCACCCAGATTGACTCCTCGACCGGGATCTACGAGGTTCCGTTTGGCGTGGTGCGGCGCAAGCCTTACTCACCACGCACCAATGCCAAGGGGGAGTGGCCCGCGCACCGGTTTGTCGCGCTGGAAGACGACCGGCAGGGTATCGCGCTGATTAACACCGGGGTCGGTGGGGTCGAGGTAAGCGGCGGAACGATCTACACAACCCTGCTTCGCGCTCCGAAAGGGGAATACTCGGGCATGGTGGCGGACTCGACCTCGTCGCAGCACGGCACGCACGGATATGTGTTCGCGATCGCACCGTACGCGGGTTCCTGGGCCGATGCGGGCGTCGTGCAGGCTGCCCAGGAGATCAACAGCCCTTTGCTGACCTCCGGGAGGTCCGTTTCCGAATCGGTATTCGCCCCGCTGCTGAGCCTGGAACCCGCGACCGTGGTTTTATCAGGGATAAAGGCGGCCTCGGACGGGTCCGGCGATCTGATCGTGCGCGTTTACGAGACGGCGGGGCGCAAGGCGGAGGTGCGTCTCGTGCTCCCCTCCGTGGGCCAGGTCTGGATCTGCGATCTTCGAGAGGATCTACAGACCGAGATTAAAACGACTGGTGCGAACGAACTGCTCTTTGCGCTTCAGCCTTTTCAGATTCAAACACTGCGACTCAAACGAGACGTCAGCCAGAAAGAAGAGTCCCCGAATTGAAGTTGCCCACCCCTCCCAACAACTCCACCGCTATCTATCACCGCGCCACGGTGACGGAGCGAGATCCCTCGATTTCGGTATCATCGGAGCAGCGCATCCCTTTTGGCTGGCCCGCCTTCGCCGTGCCTCCCCGCAGAGAGGCGCCCGGGGTCATCCTGCGCTGGAAAGAGCCGCTGAGGCTCGCGGCTCCTGCCCGTCTGCGGGTCACGGTAGCGCTGGACGTTCGCGAGGCAAAGCGAATCGAAGCGCGTACGGCCCTGACCGGCGAGCCGCTGGGTGTCTTCGATATCCGTTATGCCTCGGTCTGTCAGCCGTTCGAGGTCACGATGGCTCCGGAGGTTGCGGCGCGGGCAGTTCGAGAAGGGGTCCGTCTGCGACAGGAGGAAGGGGAGCGACCGCTCTGGCTGTTCGATGGCGAGAGTAGCGACACCCCGGAAGCGTTCGCGCCCCACTTTCTGGGTGCGGTCTCCGGCGACCGATGGGGTCAGTTCGAGGCCAGGCTTTGCTCATCAGCCAGCCTCCAGGCGTTCGGCTGGATCGAGGGCTGCGTTCTGGACGGTTTGTGGCAGATGGCGCGGCTCCCCGGCGGTGAGGCGGCACGAAAAGCGGTGACCGCTCACTTGCGCCGCTTCGTCTCGCCGGGCGGGGACCTCAGCTATGAGGGACCGGGAAGTGCGCCGCAGCGAAACCGGACTTATGGTATGGAAGGGCTGCTGCCATTCGCGATCATCGCCCAGAGCGAGCCGCAAAATCCGGTCCTAAAGCTTGCGGAGCAGGAGATTCGGGCACGACTGGACAAAGACAATGCCGTCATTGACCATGACCGGACCACCACGGAGGGAGTGTACATCGCCGGATATCCGCTTGCGGCTCTGGCACGGGCCTGGAAGCGCGATGACCTCGCCGCGCTGGCACTGGCACAACTGCGAACCCGGCGGGACCGAAGCGTGATCCAGGGCAAGATCTATCAGAACGTCGGGCGGGGCGGGGACCGTGCCTTTCTCCCCAACTGGGCGCGGGGTGTGGCCTGGTATCTGCTCGGCTTCGCGCGCGTGCTGGAGACACTGGAGCTGGGGCCGGGGGCGGAAGCCGCCGACCTGCACGAGGAGTTTCGCCGTGCCGCGCGCTGGGCATTGCCGTTTCAGCGGGCCGACGGATTATGGGGGAACTTCCTGGACGATCCCCACGCGGGTGTGGATACCTCCGGCTCGGCGGGTATCGCGACGGCGCTTGCCATAGGGGCACGGTGCGGCTGGCTGCCTGGCGAGGCGCAGGCGGCGGCACGGCGCACGGAGGCTGGTCTGGAAGCCTTCCTGACCCCGGATGGCTTTCTGGGCGGCATGGCGCAGTTTAATAAAGGGGGCGAGGCTCTGCAGCGCGCGCCCTACCGGGTCATGGCCCCGATGGCTATGGGGCTGGCAGCCCAGCTTCGTGCCGCACTGAGAGCCGCCGATCGAGGAAGCGTCAAACCTATCTTATGAGACCAGATCACGTATCCCCCTCACCGCCCTCGCTTCGCGCCCGCCGCATTCTGCTGCGCGGGTCCTGGCGCACCGAGAACATCGGCGATGTCGGTCACACGCCCGGCATGCTGCGATTGATCCACGAATACCTGCCGGGTGTTGAGGTGACCCTCTGGCCCAGCGATATCGGAAACGGGGTCGAGGCGATGCTGCTGCGCGCCTTCCCCCGCCTGCGCATCGCACAGACGGAAGCGGAGCTGAAGACCGCCCTTGCCGACTGTGACCTGCTTCTGCACGGCTCGGCAACCTCGCTTGCCCAGACCGACCCGATCGAACGCTGGATACAGCAGGGAAACAAACCCTACGGTGTGTATGGCATCACGCTTGCCCCAGCAGGCGATAAAGCGCAGGCGCTGGTCTTCAATCCGGGCCTCACCGACCGTCAGCGGACCCTGCTGAGCGGCGCACGCTTTCTGTATCTTCGCGACGGTGTCTCCCTGAAGTTCGCGCGACAGGCCGGAATCACCTGTCCCGTGATCGAGTTCGGGCCGGATAGCGCCTTCGGCGTCAAGCTGCGCGACGATGCCAAGGCTGCCGCCTTTCTGCAAGACCGGCGGCTGGAGGATGGCCGGTTCCTGTGTGTGATCCCCCGGCTTCGAAACACGCCGTTCTGGGGGGTGGGCCGCGCGCCGCAGACCGATTTCGATAAGCATAAACACGCGGTCAACGAGCAAAACAAGGAGGCGGACTTCGAGAAGGTCCGCGCCGCCCTGATCGCGTTCGTGCGGGAGACGGGCCTCAAAGTCCTCCTTTGCCCGGAGTGCGACGACCACATGCTGCTGAACAAAGTGATGATCCTGGACCGGCTGCCAGAGGACGTCCGCGCGAAAACGGTCTGGTACGAGACCTTCTGGCCGATGGACGAAGCAGTGGGGGTCTATGCCCGCGCACTGGGGCTGCTCAGTATGGACATGCACTCGCCTATTATGGCGACTGCAAACGGGACTCCCGCGATCGTCTGTCGGTGGTGGCAGCAGACCAGCAAAGGGGTTATGTGGCAGGACATCGGCCTGGGCGATTGGCTTTTCGATCTGGATGAGGAGAAAAACGGCGACCGCATCACAAGCGCGGTGCTTTCCCTGGCTCGCGCCCCCGATGCCGCGCGGGCAAGAGCCGCGAAGGCGATGGATTTCGTGCACGAACGCCAGCGAGCCACCATGTCGGTCATGGCACGCGAGCTTCAGGCACGCCCTGCTCCCTAGCCACGGAAATTACCAAACTTCCGAAAAGTGGTCCCCGGGATCGAAAGCGCTCTTTCACGGGCGGTCGGTGGCAAAGCCGACCGATTCATACAGCGCAATGGCCCCGTGACGCCCTGTGGAGGTCACGAGATACGCCCGCCCATGACCCAGGGCGACCATTCGGTGCAGGCACTCCACCACGAGGGCACGGGCGATGCCGCGCCGCTGGTAGGCCGGTCGCACGGCAACCCAGTGCAGACGGCCCCAGTCTTCCCCGCGTGCGCCCGGATCGCCGCCGTGCCACGCGCTTGCGGCAGCGACCATCTCGCCGGTCGTGGTTTCCACCGCAGCCAGGCAGCGGGAAGCAATCGCCGCGTCGTCCGATCCGAATTCGCGGACAAAGAGGTCATCGGAAATCGTGAGGAACGGCTCGGCGTCCCGCTGAACTGCTGTCCACCGCGCCGCTTCGGCGGAACCTGTGAAGGCGCGGATCGTGATGCCCTCCGGCAGCGGAGGACGTGCGGGCAGATCCGCAAGTGATGCCCGTGTCATCGTCATCGGCTGGTTCCCGTCGTTCTCCCGACTCATAGGTCCCGTTGGCATAGGGTTGCAGGCTTCCTCTTTCAGACACGGATCAGGTGGCAGGCCATACGCTGACACAGTGATACGCTGCACCGCTACTTGCCCCGTCCCCGGTAAAGCGCGATCAGGCCGGGTGGCAGTTTGAACTCCACGTCTTCTTCGAGCAGGGTGAACTCCTCCACGGATTCCGCGCCGCGCCGCAGCAGTTCCTCGATCACGCCCTGCACGATGTCCTCCGGGGCGGATGCTCCCGCCGTGACCCCCACCACGGATGCCCCGGCGACCATTTCGTGGGTGATGCTCTCCGCGCCGTCAATCAGGTAGGCCCGCGCGCCGTGACCCTGCGCGACATTGCGCAGCGACCGTGAATTGGACGAGGTTTGCGAGCCGACGACCAGTACCACGTCGGCTCTCTCCGACAGCACCTTGATGGCGTCCTGCCGGTTCTGGGTGGCATAACAGATATCCGACGAGGGCGGGTCGGAGAGACGAGGAAAACGCCGCTTTAGAGCCTCGACAATACCACGGGTTTCGTCAATGGAGAGTGTGGTCTGCGTCAGGTAGATCAGCTTATCGTCGGGCGGCTCGGGCAGGCCCGGCACCTCGTCCTCGTGGGTAACCAGTATCAGCTTTCCGGGGGCCTCGCCCAGTGTCCCTTCGGTCTCCACATGGCCCCGATGTCCGATGTAAAAGATCCCGTAGCCGCGCCTCAGGAACTTGTGGACCTCCAGGTGGATCTTGGTGACCAGCGGGCAGGTGGCATCTACGACATTCAGACCGCGCGCCTCGGCTTCGGCCCGAACCGCGGGCGAGACGCCATGGGCGGAGAAGACCAGATTGCTGCCGGGCGGCACCTCGGAGAGAAAGTCGGTGAAGATCGCGCCCTGCTCGCGCAGCCGCCCCACCACGTGCTCGTTGTGGATGATCTCGTGCCGCACATAGATCGGTGGCCCATAGACTTCCAGCGCCATTTCCACGATCTCGATCGCCCGATCCACACCCGCGCAGAAGCCGCGCGGGGCTGCCAGCAGCACCTTCATATTTCCTGGTTCTCCCTAGAGATTATATCGCCGCGAACGCGCAAAGCCGCTCCGCTTCGCCGCCGCGCAACCTGGGGTATAACCTGCTGGAGGCCAGGACCTCCGCTCGCCCACCCGCGCCGTTCCCAGAAAGAGCACTTCATGGCAGCCACCAGCAGTCATCTCCAGGGCGGAAAGTTCACCGCCAGCCATACCACCGTGATTGATGCGGCCCGTGAGCCTGCGGTCGCCGCCGCGCGGCTGGTGTGTGTCACGAAAGTCTCGTTGGGATGGATCAAAAAACTACCTAATGGCGCTGCCTCGATCAAGTTCTCGGATGAGGGGGAAACCTGCCTGCTTGCGAAGGTACGCGGCACCGCTTATCTCCAGGAGGTGCGCGTTTATACCACGGACAAGCAGCAGGTCAAGGAAGCGATGGTCCGTGCCATGCGGTAGTGCACGGAGATAGGAAGCCTTCCCCCTTGCCAACGGCCCGCCGAAATGGCGGGCCGTTCCAAGAGATCGCAGCCATAACAACGGGGGTGGGCTAAACTGTTATGCCAGTGCTGCCGCTGTCGTCATCGTCTCGTGGGGCTTGAGGACGACCTTGGTGCAGTTCTCTTTCTTCTCCTTGAAGATCTCATAGCCGTGCGCCGCCTGCTCCAGGGGCATCGTGTGCGAGATAAGGAACGTCGGGTCGATGCGGCCCGCGACTATGTGATCCATCAGAGCCGGAAGGTACCTATGGACATGGGTCTGGCCCATCTTG
>JACMJB010000331.1 GCA_014380815.1 Armatimonadota bacterium | reverse complement strand
GTGCAATCAGACATTGCCCTCCCGGCAGAAGAGCCGCATCCTGGAGCCGAATCGTCCCGGTGTCGTCCGCTGCCACGGTGATTTCCAGCGGGACCTCGCCGCGCCCGATCAGCGGCACCGGGCGGCTTGCCTCGGGAAGCGGGGGAATATCGGTCCGCAGCGCGCCGTTCTGGGTGAAATGCACCACCTTTTTGAACTCCGCAGGGCTTCCCACGCTCTGACCCGCCGCGACATCGCGCCACATGCTCCGCGCCGCCGCGCGCGCCACCGCGACCGTCACCGGCAAAGCCGGACCCTTTACCAGGGTCTGTGTGAACACCTGACGCTCCCGGGCCTGGTCTTCATCCTCGGTTTCCAGCAGCGCGAGCGCGCTTTCCCGCGTGGCCTCGGGCACTCCAGCAGCTTCCGCCCCCTCGCTCGCCGGCAGGGCGAGCCGGCGAGCGAGCATCCGCGCACCAGAGACCCCGCCACTCTCGATGGCGCGATCCATCCAGGCGAGCGCGACCTGCCGGGCGTCTTCTACGGGCCAGATCACGTCTGCGGCGCCCGCGTAGTCACCCGCTCGTGCCAGGGCGCGCGCCCAGAGCGAGCGGAGCACGGCCGCTTTTTCCTTGTCGGACCCGTCCAGTCGCTGAACGGCATCCGCGAAGGCCCCGGTCCGACGCGCGATCAGAACGGCGCGGTCCGTGTTGCCTGCCAGAAACCATTGGCGCACGATCAGACCCGGCGGAAGGGCGCGCCCCTCCGCCATCTCCGCCGCCAGTTGAAAGCGGCTGTGGCGCTCCAGAAATGCAACCGCTTCCTCGCTTGCATAGAGGAGTTCCGCCAGAACAAAGGCCGCCTCCTCGATCCGGCCCTCGCGCTCCAGTCGTTCAAAGGCCTGTCGGTACATCGTTCGGAGGCTGGCGAACAGATCTTCGCCCAGGCCGATGGACGATCCCGCCCCCCCGGTCAGCGCGGTGAAGCGAAGATCCGGGCGGGCGGAGGGAACGCCCAGTGCGGGAATGGATGGCAGGGAGCTGGGCGCACCGTCCAACGGGATCGCGTGGCGCAACGCCTCCCCCAGCTCGCCCCGCTCAAACATCTCCATCATACGGTTGATGTAGCGCGCCTGACGCCGCCCCACGATTCCCGCGAGACCGGCGCGGAACAGGAGCCGCGCGGCCGCGCGGCGCAGGGCATCAAGTGGAAGCGGCCCGGTCGAGGTTCCCGCGGAGGGCAGCGATGCCCCGCCACCGCTGCCACCTCCGGTACCATCGAAACCGCCGAAACCGATTCCTAACTGTCCTGCCCCGCTTCGCAGCGCAGCGGCGGCGCGCAGAAGCCCCTGCATCCAGCGGGGGGCAGAAGCGGCGGCTGAGCCAGGGTTCGGGGAGGGGAGAAGCTGTTTCCACCAGGGCTGTGCCGATGACGTTTCAGTCCGGCTTGCAGCGATTTCGCCGCGCAGGGCCGCCAGGACCTGTGCAAGCTCCGGCGCGGCAGGGCCGACCCCTTCCAGCCTGGCACGCGCATCGAAGCCCAGCGGGGCGGCAACCAAAAGGGGCGCGGGCGGCGTGTTCCCAAGCGACCGAACGGAAAGAGCGATGAAATCCTCCCCTGCGAGCCAGTCCGCCGGATCCTCTGTCTGGTCGGGGGAGAGCGGATATGCAGTGGCGACACCGCCTCGCACCAGCAGCATTGCTCCGGCGGGCGCGGCGAGCGCCTTTATCTCATCCGGCTGAAGCGGGGCGGCGGCCAGCAGGGACCCGATCTGCACCAGCGGCACGCCCGGCGCCAGACCCGTTGAGATCGTTCGCGGAGATGGCAGGCACAGCGCCAGGCCATCCGCCACACGGTACACCACGGCTCCCGGCACCCACAGAGCGAGGATCCGTTTCCGGGTCTCCTCAGGAGCCGTTTGCCGCGTGTCGAACCAGAAGCCGGACGCTTCCACGACGCCGCGATGGACCAGCGCCCTGGGCCGCACGATCGTCATGGGGTATCCTCCACGACCGACCGGTACAACAGTTCTTGGTGGGTAAGCGAATACATAAAGACCTCACCCGCTTCGGTGGCGTAGGCGATCTGCGGCGCGAACGGGCTTGCCACCGCCTGCACAATCGGCGACGACGTCTCCGGAAGCGCGAACCGGACCCCCTGCGCTCCCGCCAGCAGAACGGCGCGCTGATCGCCGCGGATCAGGACCAGAACAGGTGTCCCTTGGCGGCCCGGCGATGCATGGTGCCACAGGGCCACTCCCACCACCTCTGCTCCCTTGGGGTCGAGATCAAATCCGTTTATCCCCGCGGTGATGTTCGTCGTGTCCCTGGCGAAGTGGATGGCCCATTCACCGTCCGCGCACTCCACGGCGAGCAGGCCAAGCTGGGGATGCGCCTCCGTGCCGCCAAACCCGAAAAAGGACCGTGTTCCGCCCGGTTCCATCTCCAGGATCGTTTGCTCCCCCACGCCCGGCTTGGCGATAGCGACCCGCTTGTCTCCCATTCTGCAGATATAGGTAAAACCCTGAGAAAGAGGCGCGACCGCTTCGACCTGATTTGCCAGCGAGCGGGCGACCGGTGTCTCGTTCTGAAGCTGAAATGACATCAGCAGACCGCCGGGCAGCAGCGCGATCACCTCGAACGTGGGAGACCCAGGAATCGGGAGCGAAAAGCAGGGAAGCAGCGGCGCGGGATCGGAGAAGGCATTCTCGCGGAGGAGGGAGTCGTAGCGCCCATAGGGCACATTCCGGCCGGTATTTCCCAGGCCCTCCAGACTCAGATTCCGGGTCTGCCCGGCTATCGGCGGCGTGACCGTCACGGCGATGATCGCCTTGGCTGCCCGTCCCGCGGCGAGAAGCGGGGTCCCACTGGCGATCCGGTATCGTTTCGGCTTGCCGGTCTGGCTGCGCGGCGAGTTGGGCAAAGGGTAAACGACCAGGCTTCCGCGTTCCTGTGCCCGGGCAAGCAGCTTGCTGCCGCCTGGCGCGAACAGAAGGTTCGAGTCAGGCGCGAAGGGAGGTTTTACCCGGTTTGGAAAGGCGGCGGCAACGCTGAACGGGTCACGCAGGAGGCGGGCGCAGATCCGATCCGGGGGCAGTTCCAGAACGACGCTGCTTTCCCGGCGCGCACAGGGTACCGCTCCGTGCAGGGTGGCAACGAGGCGGTTGGCATCGCCTTCGCAAACATCGGTGATCTCCAGAAGAGAGGCCGCCGTGGTTTCGGTCAGCCGCGTCAGCCGCGTCCCTCCCACGATCCAGTAGTCGTCGGCAGGCGCGGCACTCAAGCGTTCGCGCCAGGCATCCAGATCGCTGCCCGTCGCCTCGCGCGGCGCCCTGGCTTCCAGCAGTCCGCCGACACTGCCCGGGGTCATTTCCCCGATCAGCGGCCCGTCCGGTCGCTGCAGGACCCCCCAGGCAAACTGCGCGCCCGCGGCTTCGGCGCGTCGGGCCAGGACGATCAGCGCGGCGAGGTGTGCGACACGGGCGGGTCCCCACTGGTTCGGACCGCTGTCGAAGAGGACCACCGACGACCGAGCGCCCACCGGTTCACGTCGCGCGATCTCCAGAAAAACGTGTTCGTTCCGGGTCGCGCGTCGCACAAACTCCTCCGGTGCCTCATCGGCGAGCAGCCACTCGGAAAGCAGCAGCCGCTCATAGGCACCACGCCGCGCGATACCGTCGAAGCCGTCCGGCTCCCCCGGCCCCTGGTGGTGGCTCTGGTCCATGGGCTTTACCATGAGGTCCAGCCGCTGCACCAGCGGTCCCAGCGCGAGCGCCAGGTCGCGCGGAAACAGATCCAGGCTGGCCGACCAGGGAGCGAGCGCGCGAGGAAGCTCCATGTTACTGCGACCGCCCTTTCAACCAGTGTTCCAGAGTTTCGCGGACAACGGGGCGCGAGGCGGCAAGCGAGACCACGGCGCTTTGCCGGTCGGCGGTCGGCAGCACCGCG